>JBDTDN010000188.1:0-16707 GCA_039923055.1 Jatrophihabitantaceae bacterium | reverse complement strand
GGTTTGCGGCCGGACGCAGGCCAGCAGGAACGGGGCCTATAGACTGTGCGGACAAGTCCCATATCTTTTGGGAGCGAGGGGCCGCAGGTTCAAATCCTGTCACCCCGACCAGTTCGGCAACTCAAATCCGTACCGACCGAGGAGTACCTGCACTGTGAAGAGCACCGTCGAGAACCTGAGCCCGACCCGTGTTCGGCTCGCCGTCGAGGTGCCGTTCGAGGAACTGCAGCCCGGTGTCGATGCGGCGTACAAGAAGATCGCGTCGTCGGTGAAGATCCCGGGCTTTCGTCCCGGTAAGGTCCCGGCCCGCATCATCGACCAGCGCGTCGGTCGCGCTGCGGTGCTGGAGGAGGCCATCAACAACGCGCTGCCCGGCATCTACACCGATGCCGCCCGCGAGCACGAACTCAAGCCGCTCGGCCAACCCGAGATCGACGTGACCAACCTCGATGACGGCACATCCCTCAGCTTCACGGCCGAGGTCGACGTCCGTCCCGAGATCACCCTTCCGTCGCTGAAGGGCCTGGCCGTTACGGTCGACGACATCGTGGTGAGCGACGCGGACGTTGACGAGCAACTCGACGGCCTGCGCGAGCGCTTCGGCACGCTCACCGGCGTCGACCGGGCGGTGCAGCCGGGGGACTTTGTCTCGCTGGATCTCACGGCCAGCGTCGATGGCGAAGAGATCGAGGCCGGCTCGGCGAAGGGTTTGTCGTACGAGGTCGGCAAGGGCGATCTGATCGAGGGCCTGGACGAGGCGCTGGTCGGCAAGGACGCGGGGGAGACGGCCGCGTTCACGACCACGCTCCAACAGGGCGATCACGTCGGGTCCGAGGCGCAGATCGCGGCGCTCGTGAACTCGGTCAAGGAGAAGGAACTGCCGGCGATCGACGACGAGTTCGCGCAGATGGCCAGTGAGTTCGACACCGTCGACGACCTGAAGGACGACCTGCGTGCGCGGATCAGTAAGGGCAAGGCGTTCGAGCAGGGCGCCCAAGCTCGAGACAAGCTCCTGGAGTCGCTGCTCGCGGCCGTCGAGTTTCCGGTGCCCGAGTCTGCGCTGCAGGGTGAGATCGACTTCCGCGAGCACGAGGTCATCCACTCCCTCGGCCATGACGACGCAATGTTCGAGCGGTACCTGGAACTGCAGGGCAAGACGCACGAGGAGTTCACCGCCGAACTGCGCGAAGGCGCAGAGCAGTCGGTACGTGCGCAGTTCGTCTTGGACGCCATTGCCGACCAGACCGACGTCCAAATCGGTGACGGTGAGCTGACCGAGTACCTCGTACGGCAGGCAGCGCGCTACCAGATGCCGCCGCAGGAGTTCGCGAACCAGATCGTTCAGGGTGGCAACCTGCCTGGGCTCATTGCTGATGTGCGCCGCAACAAGGCGCTGGCGAACGTTCTCGAATCGGCCGCGATCACCGACGAATCCGGCAACGCCGTCGACCTGTCGCAGTTGACGCCGGCCGCGATGGCGGACCTACTCGAGGATGAAGGCGACGATGACAGTGCCGGCATCAGCGAGGATGTGGACGCCGAGTTCGACATCGAGGCCGCTGACGCGGAATAGGCGCCGAATAGGCACCGAACATTCCTAGCGGACCGGTGAAGCTGTGAGCGAACGCCGGCGTTTTCAGGACTCTTCGCGCGGTGGCCTTCGTTAGGGTCGATGACGTCACCATCGACAGATGAAAGAAGGTCCGCTGAAGTGAGCCGCTTCGACTCTCAACCGCTGCGTGCGATCGACATGCGCGGCTCCGGTTCCGGAATGAACCTGAACGACTCGGTCTATGACCGTCTGCTCCGCGAGCGCATCATCTTCCTGGGACAGCAGGTGGACGACACGATCGCCAACCAGATCTGCGCACAGCTGCTTCTGCTGTCGGCCGAGGACAACACCCGCGACATCAACCTCTACATCAACTCGCCGGGTGGCTCGGTCACTGCGGGCATGGCGATCTTCGACACGATGCAGTTCATTGAGTGCGACGTCGCCACCTACTCACTCGGTCTGGCCGCCTCGATGGGGCAGTTCCTGCTCTCAGCCGGTGCCCACGGCAAGCGGTACGCCCTGCCGCACTCCCGGATCCTGATGCATCAGCCCTCTGGCGGCATCGGCGGCACCTCATCCGACATCCAGATCCAGGCCGAGCAGATCAAGCTCACCAAGGTCGAGATGGCCGAACTGATCGCCGAGCACACCGGCCAGACCGTCGAGCAGATCCGCGCCGACTCAGAGCGAGACCGCTGGTTCACTGCACAGCAGGCGCTGGAGTACGGCTTCGTCGACCACGTTGTCAGCCGGGTGGCGCAGATGCCCAACGGCTCCGGCCCGGCCCCGGCCTGAAAGGGATACCGATCATGAGTGAGCTGTTCACGCCTTACGGCCTCCAGGTGCCGCAGTCGCGGTACGTACTGCCGTCCTTCGTCGAGCGGACGAACTACGGCGTCAAGGAATCCAACCCGTACAACAAGCTCTTCGAGGAGCGCATCATCTTCCTCGGCGCGCCCATTGACGATGTGGTGGCCAACGACGTCATCGCGCAGTTGCTGGTCCTGGAATCCAGCGACCCCGAGCGCGATATCCTCATCTACATCAACTCGCCGGGGGGCTCGTTCACGGCGCTGACGGCCATCTACGACACGATGCAGTTCGTCCGCCCCGAGATCCAGACGTACTGCATGGGCCAGGCCGCTTCGGCCGCCGCCGTCCTGCTCGCGGCCGGTACCAAGGGCAAGCGGTACGCGCTGGAGCACTCGCGGGTCCTGATCCACCAGCCGTCCGGCGAGGGCCAGGGGCAGGTCACCGATCTGGAGATCCAGGCCAACGAGATCCAGCGGATGCGTCGGCTGCTGGAGTACATCCTGGCCACACACACCGGTCAGACCGAGGAAAAGGTCCGCCTGGACATCGAGCGCGACACGATCCTCACCGCCCCGCAGGCCAAGGAGTACGGCATCGTCGACGAGGTCATCAACACCCGCAAGATCGAGGACAAGTAGCGCGTCGCCCGGTCCCGGAACGGTTCCGAAACGTCGAGAACACGCCGGGCCGGGGCGGGCGATTGCGCAGGACTTCCTCGAGATTTACAGGTAGCGTTCAAGAACGTCGGCTGCTAGGTACGGCTTCAGTTCAGCGGACGGTTCGGCAACAGAGGGGAACGGGTCACTCGTGGCACGAGTCGGTGAGACAGGCGACCTGCTCAAGTGCTCTTTCTGCGGGAAGAGCCAGAAGCAGGTCAAGAAGCTGATCGCCGGCCCCGGCGTCTACATCTGCGACGAGTGCATCGACCTGTGCAACGAGATCATCGAGGAAGAACTCTCCGAGACGAGCGAGTTCACCTTCGACGAACTGCCCAAACCGGCCGAGATCTACGACTTCCTCAACGGCTACGTGATCAGCCAGGACAAGGCGAAGAAGACGCTGGCGGTGGCGGTCTACAACCACTACAAGCGCATCCAGGCCAGCGAAGGCAAACCCCGCAGCGCCGACTCCGCCGTGGAGTTGGCCAAGTCCAACATTCTGTTGCTCGGGCCGACCGGCTCGGGCAAGACGTTGCTCGCCCAGACGCTCGCGCGGATGCTCAATGTCCCGTTCGCGATCGCCGACGCCACCGCGCTCACCGAGGCCGGCTATGTCGGTGAGGACGTCGAGAACATCCTGCTGAAGCTGATCCAGGCCGCCGACTACGACGTCAAGCGGGCCGAGACCGGCATCGTGTACATCGACGAGATCGACAAGATCGCTCGCAAGTCCGAGAACCCGTCGATCACCCGGGACGTCTCCGGTGAGGGCGTCCAGCAGGCGCTGCTGAAGATCATCGAGGGAACGTCGGCGTCGGTGCCACCGCAGGGCGGTCGCAAGCACCCGCACCAGGAGTTCATCCAGATCGATACGACGAACGTGCTGTTCATCGTGGGCGGTGCGTTCGCCGGACTGGAGCAGATCATCCACTCCCGCCAGGGCAGCAAGGGAATGGGCTTCGGCGCCAAACTCGAAGCGAAGGATGCCCACAAGGATCCGGCCCTGCTCACCGACGTGCGGCCGGAAGACCTGATCCAGTTCGGCCTGATCCCGGAGTTCATCGGCAGACTGCCGATGATCACGACCGTTGAGCCGCTCAAGCGCGAAGAACTGGTGCAGGTGCTCACCGAGCCGAAGAACGCGCTGGTGAAGCAGTACGCGAGGCTGTTCGAACTGGACGGCATCGAGCTGGAGTTCCAGGACGACGCGCTGGAGGAGATCGCCGACCTGGCCGTCAAACGCAAGACTGGCGCGCGCGGGCTGCGGGCGATCCTGGAAGAGGTCCTGCTCACCCAGATGTACAAGCTGCCCTCGCGAGATGACGTGGCTCGCGTCGTCATCTCCCGCGAGAACGTCGACAATCCGAAGCTGGACCCGAAGTTCGTGCTCCGTGAGCCGGCCAAGCGCACGCCTCGCGAGAAGTCGGCGTAGCCACCGATCGCAGAGCGGTCAAGTCAGGGCGGCGTAGTCCAGACCGATCTGACGACGGATCTCGTCCAGGGTCCGCATGATCGCCAGGGTGTCATCCAGCGGCAGCAGCGGACTCTCGGTCAATCCGGCCCGCAGACAACGCCCCACTTCGGCCGCCTGATGACGCAAACCGTGCCCCTCGTGCGGGACGTGATAGCTCTCCAGCACCGTGCCGTCGCGCGTGATCACCCGGAACGTCGTCGGTGTGTAGAACCAGCCGTCGATCTCCAGGCGGGCCTCGGAGCCGTAGATCGCCGCCGGGTTACCGGACGCGGCGGCGAGCGAGGTCGTCAGCACCGCGTGGGCGCCACCGTCGTACTGCAAGATCGCCGACGTCGTTGCGTCAACGCCGGTGAACGCCGCATCGCTGACGGCGGTGATCCGGGCCGGCGTCCCGAACACGAGGTGGGCGAAGGACACCGGGTAGATGCCCAGATCCAGCAGCGCGCCACCACCGAGTTCGGGGGCGAACAGCCGGAAGGCCGGATCGTGCGCGAACCACTGCCCGTGCTCAGCGGTCAGGTAGACGAGTTCGCCCAGCGTGCCAGCGGCCAGGATCTCGCGGATTCGGCCGATGTGCGGCAGGAACCTCGTCCACATCGCCTCCATCAGGAATGTCCCGTGCTCCCGCGCTGCCACGATCATCTCGAGCGACTGCGCCGCATCCATCGCGAACGGCTTCTCGCACAGCACCGCCTTGCCCGCCTGGATCGCCATGAGTGCAGCGTCGCGGTGCCCCGGGTGCGGCGTGGAGACATACACCGCGTCGACGGCTGGATCGGCCACCAGGGCGGCGTAGGAGGGGTGTCGGTGCGGGATGCCGAACTCGTCGCCAAAGGCGTCTGCCGCGCCCTGCGTCCGCGATCCGACGGCGGCGATCTCGGCGTCCGGCAGCAGCGCGAGATCCCGCGCGAACGCATGTGCGATGCCACCGGTTGCGAGGATGCCCCAACGGATCGGACGCTCGGTCGGGACGATCACGGAAATCTCCTCTGGACTGCGGCGGCTGCTCTCTAGGATTATCCGAGTGAACCCCGAGCCGCTGCAATTGCCCACCGCTGACACCGACTGGACGACCTTCCTCGCCGAACGCGCCGACGCCGGACTGGCTCGTGCCCGCGAGCTGATCGACAAGCTCAAGGACGGCACCTCTCGCACCGCGAGCGAGGTGATGGACATCTGGAACGACTGTGACATCGCGCTGCGCAACACCGGCTCGCTCGTGGGGGTGCTCGCCGAGGTACATCCGGACGAGGCGCTCCGAACGCTGGCCGAGGACAGGCAGCAGGACGTCGCGCGACTGTCTACCGACCGCGGGTTGGACGCCGACCTGTACGCCGTTCTCGCCGCAGTCGAGCTCACCGATCTGGATCACGATGCCGGCCGCCTGCTCGAACACACGCTGCGCGACTTCCGGCGCAGCGGCGTTGACCGCGATGAGGCGACCCGCACTCGCCTGCGCGAAATCGCCGAACGCGTCACCGTCGTCGGCCAGCAGTTCGGACGCAACATCCGCGACGACGTCCGCCGGATCGAGATCACACCGGAGCGGCTGGTTGGTCTGCCACAGGACTTCATCGACGAGCACCCCGTCGGCGCGGACGGCCTGGTGAGGATCACGACCGACTACCCCGACGTCATCCCGTTCCGGACGTTCGCTCGGGACTCCGACGCGCGCCTGGACTTGACCGTGGAGTTTCTCAACCGGGCCTGGCCGCAGAATGAGGCCCTGCTCGCCGAACTGCTGGCATTGCGCGCCGAGCAGGCCGACCTGCTGGGTTACGCCAGTTGGCCGGAGTTCGACGCGCAGGTGAAGATGATCGGCCACAGCAACGATATCGGTGAGTTCATCGCGAAGATCACCGATCTGGCCGAGCCGTCCGCGCGCCGGGACTTCGACATCCTGCTGGCCCGGCGTCAGCGCGACGAGCCGGCCGCGACCACGCTAGACAGTTCCAACGCGGGCTACTACGGCGAACTGATCCGCCGCGAGAACTTCGACGTGGACGCCCAGGCGGTTCGTCGCTACTTCGACTTCAACCGGGTGCGCGCCGGGCTGCTCGAGGTGACTGGACGCCTGTTCGACGTCGAGTACCGACCGGTCGCCGACGCCGCAACCTGGCACCAGGACGTCGCCTGCTACGACATCTATCCCACCGCTGGCTACTCCCCCGGTGGCGCAGGAGGTCCCCGACGGGGACGGATCTACCTGGACCTGCATCCGCGCGAGGGCAAGTACAAGCACGCCGCACAGTTCGACCTGGTCGCCGGCGTCGATGGGCGACAACTGCCCGAGGGTGTGCTGGTCTGCAACTTCCCGCGCGGGCTGATGGAGCACAGTGACGTCGTCACGCTCTTCCACGAGTTCGGACACCTCATCCACCACGTTCTCGGCGGACGGCAGCGCTTCGTGCGGTTCTCCGGGGTCGCGACCGAATGGGACTTCGTCGGGGCCCCGTCGCAGATGCTGGAGGAGTGGGCGTGGGACGCCGGCATCCTGCGCTCGTTCGCGATCGACGCCGACGGTGAAGCGATCCCGGCAGATCTGGTCGCACGGATGCGGGCAGCCAAGGAGTTCGGCAAGGGCTACCAGGTGCGGACGCAGATGTTCTATGCCGCACTGTCCTACCTGTTACATCTGGAGCGTCCTGCCGACATCACGGCGACCGTGCAGGATCTGCAGCGCCGCTACGACCTGTTCAGTTACGTCGACGGGTCACACTTCCACGCCTCGTTCGGCCACCTTGAGGGCTACACGTCGGCGTACTACACGTACATGTGGAGCCTGGTGATCGCGAAAGACCTGTTCTCCGCGTTCGATGCTGCAGACCTGCTAGACCCAACCGTCGCGCACCGCTATCGCGACACGATCCTGGCCCGCGGCGGCAGTGCTGACGCGGCTGAACTGGTCGCCGACTTCCTGCGTCGGCCATACTCCTTCGACGCGTTCGGTCGCTGGCTCAGCGCCGGATAGGCGGTACAGCCGGGCAACTACGATGCATGGGTGACGTCGACCCCGCCTGAACCGCCTGCCCTGCCGACGCAGTACCTGCCGGCCGAGGTAGAGGGGCCGCTGTACGAGCAGTGGGTCGAGCGCGGCTACTTTACCGCAGACCCGAGCAGTGACAAGCCTGCGTTCAGCATCGTCATCCCGCCGCCGAACGTCACTGGTAGCTTGCACATCGGACACGCGCTGGAGCAGTCGATGATGGATGCCCTCAGTCGGCGGGCACGGATGCGCGGCTTCGACGTGCTGTGGCTGCCGGGCATGGACCACGCGTCGATCGCGGTCCAGAACCTTGTCGAGCGGCACCTGGGTGAGACCGAGGGCAAGGGACGTTTCGACTACACGCGCGAGGAGTTCGTCGCCAAGGCCTGGGAGTGGAAGGCCGAGTACGGCGGCAAGATCCTCGGCCAGATGCGCCGACTGGGCGACGGCGTTGACTGGTCACGCGAACGGTTCACCCTGGATGAGGGCCTGTCCCACGCCGTCCAGACGATCTTCAAGAAGCTGTACGACGCGGACCTGATCTACCGCGCCGAGCGGATCATCAACTGGTGCCCGCGTGATCTCACCGCTCTCAGCGATGCCGAGGTCGACCATGCCGACGAGCCGGGCGAGTTGGTCAGCATCCGTTACGGCGACGGGGAGACCTCGATCGTCGTGGCCACGACCCGCGCCGAGACGATGCTTGGCGATACTGCGGTGGCAGTGCACCCGGACGACGAGCGGTACCGGCACCTGATCGGCACGCTGGTCCCGTTGCCGTTGACCAACCGCCGCATCCCGATCGTCGCGGACGAGCATGTCGACCCGGCGTTCGGCACCGGCGCGGTGAAGGTGACTCCGGCGCACGACCCGAACGACTTCGAGATCGGGCGCCGTCATGACCTACCGATGCTCACTGTCATGGACGACCGCGCGGCCATCACCGTGCCCGGACCGTTCAACGGCCTGGATCGGCTGGACGCGCGCGTTGCGATCGTCGCTGCGCTGCGCGAGGCCGGCCGCATCGTTGCCGAGAAACGTCCGTACGAACATGCGGTCGGGCACTGCTCGCGCTGCGACACCGTGGTTGAACCGCGGCTGTCGCTGCAGTGGTGGGTGCGCGTGGAGACATTGGCGAAGGCCGCCGGTGACGCCGTGCGCGACGGACGGGTCACGATAGAGCCGGCATCGTTGGCCCCACGTTATTTCCAGTGGGTGGACGGCTTGCGCGACTGGTGCATCAGCCGGCAGTTGTGGTGGGGCCACCGCATCCCGGTCTGGTACTCACCGGACGGCGACGACGCCTGCTTCGGCCCGGACCAGACGCCACCGAGCGGCTGGACGCAGGACGAGGACGTCCTGGACACCTGGTTCTCCTCCGCGCTCTGGCCGTTCTCGACGCTGGGCTGGCCCGAGGACACCGCCGAATTGCGCAAGTACTACCCGACCACGGTGCTGGTCACCGGCTACGACATCTTGTTCTTCTGGGTCGTCCGGATGATGCTGTTCGGCCTGTACGCGATGGAGGACCAGCCGCCATTTCAGACCGTCATGCTGCACGGGCTGGTGCGTGATGCCCACGGCAAGAAGATGTCCAAGTCTCGTGGGAATGTCGTCGACCCGTTGACCTGGATCGACGAGTACGGCGCTGACGCGGTCCGGTTCTCGTTGCTGCAGGGCGCCAACCCGGGTGCGGACCAGGCCATCAACGAGGAGTGGGTCGTCGGTGCCCGCAATTTCTGCAACAAGCTCTGGAACGCGACCCGCTTCGCCATGCTCAATGGGGCAAGCGTCCAGGGCGAACTACCGGCCGAGGTCGCCGGCGCGGACGCGTGGATCCTGTCCCGGTTGAATGCCGTTATCGCCGAGACGGACGCGCTATACGAGAAGTTCGAGTTCGCGAAGGTCGCCGACCTGCTCTATCACTTCGCCTGGGACGAGGTCTGCGACTGGTACCTGGAGCTGGCCAAGATCTCGCTCCCGGGCCCGGGCGCCGCCGGCACGCGCCGGGTGCTGGGCGAGGTGCTGGACACGTTGCTGCGGTTACTTCATCCGATGGTCCCGTTCGTCACCGAGACATTGTGGACAGCACTGACAGGGGCGGAGTCCGTTGTCATCGCCCAGTGGCCGGCGGCCGATCCGTCTCACGTGGATGTAGATGCCGAGGCGCAGATTGCCGCCGTTCAGGCCGTCGTCACCGAGGTCCGCCGGTTCCGCTCGGACCAGGGCGTCAAACCGTCCCAGCGCGTCCCGGCCCGGCTGGTCGGTGCCGACGCCGGCGAGGCCGCAATCCGACACTTGCTGCGGCTGACCGAGCCCGACGGCGACTTCAGCGCCACCGCGTCGCTGACCACCGCGGGCGGCGTAGTCGTCGAACTGGACCTGTCCGGCACGATCGACGTCGCCGCCGAACGGGCGCGCCTGAGCAAGGACCTGTCAGCGGCGCAGAAGGAACTGGCGACGAACGCGGCCAAGCTCGGCAATGCAGAGTTCACCGGCAAAGCGCCCGAGGCCGTCATCGCCAAGGTGCAGGCCCGTCTCGCCGCGGCCAAGGCCGACCTCGCCCGCATCCAGGCCGCCCTGGACGCCCTGCCGACGTCCTGAGTCCCCACGTAGACTGGACCGTTGTGGCGCCGACCGAGAAGCAGAAGTACGCGGACCTGCGACGTCAGGTCGAAGCCGAGATCTTCGGTCGCCGTGGCGAGGGCCATGTCAACCCGACGAACGAGCGGATGAGTGCCCTGGTCGACCTGCTCGGCCAGCCCCAGCGGGCGTACCGCGCGATCCACCTCACCGGCACCAACGGCAAGACCAGTACCGCCCGGATGATCGACGAACTCATCCGAGGGTTCGGGCTGCGCACCGGGCGCTACACCAGCCCGCACCTGATCCAGGTCAACGAGCGGATCGTCGTGGACGGTGAGCCGGTCAGCGACCGTACGTTCGTCGAGGCCTACGCGGAGATCGCGCCGCTGATCGAGATGATCGACGGGCAGTTCGACACCCCGCTCTCGTTCTTCGAGATCGTCACGGGTCTGGCGTTCGCGATCTTCGCCGATGCCCCGGTCGACGTCGCGGTGGTCGAGGTCGGTATGGGTGGGGAGTGGGACAACACCAACGTCATCGACGCCGAGGTCGCCGTCGTGACGCCGATCGACCTGGACCACATGCAGTACCTCGGCGACACGATCGCCGCGATCGCCACCGAGAAGGCCGGCATCATCAAAGCCGACGCGACCGCCATCCTTGCCGCGCAACCGGTCGAGGCGGCAGAACAACTGCTGCGCCGTGCCGCCACGGTCGGGGCGTCGATCGCACGCGAGGGCCTGGAGTTCGGCGTACTTGAGCGGCAGATCGCCGTCGGCGGCCAGACGCTCACCCTGCAGGGCCTGGGCGGCATCTACGACCAGATCTTCCTACCGCTGCACGGCGCGCACCAGGCGCAGAACGCGGCATGCGCGCTGGCGGCCGTCGAGGCGTTCTTCGGTGCCGGCGGCGCGAGCGGCGCAATCGACATCGACGTCGTCCGCGGGGCGTTCGCGGCCGTGACGTCGCCGGGGCGCCTGGAGGCGGTGCGGTCCGCGCCGACGATCCTGCTGGACTCCGCGCACAACCCGCACGGCATGCGTGCGGCGCTGGCCGCCGTCAGCGAGGCATTCGACTTCCGCCGGCTGGTCGGGGTGCTCGCGGTCCTCGGCGACAAGCAAGTGCGGGCGCTGCTGGACCTGCTCGAGCCGGTTCTGGACGAACTCGTCGTCACGCAGAACGGCTCGGAGCGGGCGATGGACGTGGACGTGCTTGCTGCACTCGCCGTCGACGTCTTCGGCTCGGACCGGGTGAGGGTCGAGGCGCGGTTGGACGACGCCCTCGAGGCCGCCGTGACACTGGCCGAGGACACCGCGGACGGCAGCATCTCGGGCTCTGGGGTACTCGTCATCGGCTCGGTGGTCACCGCCGGTGAGGCCCGCGTACTGCTCGGCGGCCGCCATGAGTGAGGATGCGCCACCGATCGCGGAGTCCCCGACCGAGCCCACCCCCGAGCAGTACGCCGAACGGGCCGTCCGCGCGAACAAGGCCACTCGCGGGGCACTGGCCGGGGTGCTGGGGCTGCAGGCTCTGGTCGTGTTGCTCGTCCCACGTGCGCTCGCCTTCACCCAGACCGGCCTGGGCGTCACCCGCACGGTCCTGTTGATCGCACTCGCAGTGGTCATGATCGTCGGCGCAGCGATGCTGCGCCGATCGTGGGGGATCGGGTTCGGCTCGGCCCTGCAGGTGCCGTTCCTGCTGACGGGCCTCTGGCTGGGCGCGATGTTCGTGATCGGCGTGATCTTCCTGGCGATCTGGCTCTACCTGCTGAACCTGCGCCACGAACTAGTCGGCACGCCCGGCGGGATCCGGCTACTGGTCTGCTGAACCGGACCAGCGGTTCGCGGTCAGTTTCCAACTCGGCAGGTCATCCAGCGACTGCATCGCCTCGTAGCTGCGAATGTAGCCGGTCTTGCTGATCCGCCAGCCGTCCTCCGTCCGGACATAGTTGTCTGCGTAGAACGCCGCACCGGTGAGCAGCAACCGGTGCTCGGTGATGATTACCTTGTCGTCCAGATACCAGGTGCCGGTTGCCGTATCGCCGTCGATCGCGATCTCCGGGTGGTGGCAGTGGTGCACGGTGATGATCGCCGGCCCTAGCGAACTGCGCATGAACTCGACCACCTGATCACGGTTGCCGAACGTCAGATCGGCGCCGTAGGTCGCCGTGACATCAGGGGTGAGGGTATCGGCGAACTCGTCCCACTGCTTCAGGTCAAGAGCGCGCAGGTACCGGTACTTCAGCTGTTCTATCGCGCGGATTTCCGACAGGTCCATCCCCGCAAGATAGCGGCAAACAGGAACTCGTTCTACCTGTCCTCGATGTCGGTTCGTGACTGACGATGCCCTGACTCGTTGTACCGGTTACCCGTGCCGATCTCGACAGGAGCCCATTGTGCACAGAGCCCGTAGGACTGTCGCCATTGCAGCTGCAGGCCTACTGGTCGCCGGTCTGACCGTCGCCACCGTTGCCCCGACCGGCGCCGGTGCGAGCGCTCCGAACCCGCTCGACGCCGCGATTGCGGCCAGCGCGGGGCCCGGGCACACCTGGTCGCCAGGTTCGGAGCGTTACGGCGACAAGATCACGAACAACCTCAGCGTGCGGATGGCCGACGGCGTTGTCCTGAAGGCCGACGTCGCCGACCCGACGGACCTGAAGACCGGTCAGCCCGCAGTCGGCCCCTTCCCGGTGCTGCTCACGATCACGCCGTACGGCAAGGACACCGGCGCGGCAGCTGGCCAGGGCACCAACCCGTACTTCGTCAAGCGCGGCTACATCGACGTCGTCGTGGACGTCCGCGGCACCGGCGCATCCGGCGGAACGTTCGACCTGTTCGGCCCGAAGCAGACCACAGACGGCGTCACCCTGGTCAACTGGGCGGCACATCTGCCGCACTCCGACGGCAAGGTCGGCATGCACGGGGCGTCCTACCTCGGCATCAACCAACTGTTGACGGCCGGTGCGGTCGGCAAGAACTCCCCGCTCAAGGCGATCTTTCCGCAGATCTCGGCCAACGATGTCTACCGCGACACCGCCTTCATGGGCGGCATTCCCGACTCCAGCTTCGACATCCTGTACCTCGGCGCCCTGCTGCCACTGCTCGGCGTGCTGAATCCGATTGTCAGCGGGCTGATCACACCCGCGTCGCTGCTGGCCGGTCTCACCGGCGCACTGGGGCACGCCGGCGGCGTCGCGAACTACAACGCGTCGTTCATCGCCAAGACGTTCACCGGTGGACCGGATGCCTACGACAACGCGTACTGGCAGGCGAAGGACCCGGCCAACGTGCTGCAGAAGATCGTCGACAACGGTATTCCCGCGTATCTGATCGGCGGCGAGTACGACCTGTTCCAGCGCGGCGAGCCGATGAATTACGCCGGCCTGCAGAACGCCTACGCCCGCCGCCCGGTCGGTGCGCCGATGTTGCCGGGGCAGGCGACGACCGGCCGTTACCAGTTGCTGGACGGTCCGTTCACACATCTGTCCGCCGCCATCGGCGCGCCGCTGGGGCCCGACCTGAACGACCTGCAGTTGGAGTGGTTCGACACCTGGCTCAAGGGTGCGAGCACCGGGATGGCGACCACACCGACCCCGCTGCACTACTACGACCTCGGCACGGGGGACTACACCGAGACGACGACGTACCCGTTCACCGGTGCGGTGCCGACGACGTACTACTTCGACGGTGCTCGCAGCGATAGCGCCCCGTCCCAGAATGACGGAAGCCTGTCGACGGCGCGACCGACCGCGACAGCCGGCGCGGACACACTGCTGTGGTCCCCGGTCGGACCGTCCATCTGTGACCGGTCGCAGGACCAATGGTCGATGGGCGCGCTCTCGCTGGCGTTGGGCAAGTTGGCCGATGCCGCACCGTGCCTGGCCGATGATCGGGCGGCGCAGGTCGGCCCCACCGCGCTCACCTATACGACTGCCCCGATGACAAGACCGAGCACGATCGCCGGCCCGATCACGGCCACGATCTACGCCGCCGCGAACACCAGTGAGACGCAGTGGGTGGTGAACGTCGAGGACGTCGCGCCGACAGGTTCATCCAAGCCGCTGACCGAGGGCGCGCTGCTCGGGTCCTTCCGCGCGGTGAACACGGCCAAGTCGTGGACCGTCGACGGTAAGACGATCATGCCGTACCACGACTACACGAAAGCATCCGCGCATGCGGTACCGAAGGGTGCGGTGACCGAATATCAGGTCGAGGTCTTCCCTACCTACTCGGGGATCGCAGCGGGCCATCGGATCCGGGTGACGCTGTCCACCACCGACTTCCCGCATCTGACCGCGACCACACCAGCGTTGCTGAAGCTGATCGGTGGCGTCTATCAGGTGCAGCGAACCGCCAGCGCACCATCGTCGGTGACGATCCCCGTCATCGCCCGGTAACGGCTGGCAGCACTGATCAGTTCGCCACTGCGGTTGCCGATTCGGTAGCCAGCCAGAGTTGTAACTGCTCGGCGATGCGGAGGTCGTTCAACAGATGGAAGTGGGTTCGATGGCCGACGTGCATCGTATGGTCGGCGTCGAACACGATGGTCATCGTCGGATGAATGCCGTGCGCGCTGCGGTGCTGTACAAGCAAGTCATGGGCGAACGGGCCGTCCGAGCGGCGCGAGAGTGTTGCCGACACGACCGAGTAGGTGACGCCGTCGAGCAGGGCGGCCGCAGTTCGGCGATCGACCAGGCGTTCGTCTGGGTCCACGCCCCACCAGTCGTCGTCGACAATCGCGCCGTACCGCAGGTCCTTGATGCCGACGCTGCGGCGGTTCAGCCAGTCGGCGAACGGGCGGGTCTCCGGCAGCCGACTCATCGCGTGGGTGCCACCGTTGACGAAGCGTTCCAGCGGGGCGCCGTGGTGGGGCGCCCCGAGGCCGACGATGTGCCGTAGCGAAGTCGTCCAACCGTGCCCGAGTGCCACCGCTTGCCGGCTGGCGCTGCGGGCGACGAGTCCGCCCATCGAGTGACCGATCAGAGCGATCGACTCGACCGGAACCGGCCAACAGGCAACGATCGTCTCAAGCTGTTCGGCGAGTTGCTTGCCGTTGTCCGAGACGTGCAGCCCCGAGTTGTAGTTGACGTACAGCGGAGTCCAGCCCTGCTCGTCCCGCAGCCGCGATCCGTACGTGACGCTGCGATCGCCGTACTGCTTCTCGGAGCGGAACGTCCAGTACCGGTCGCTCTCGCAGAGGCCGTGGACGAACACGACGATGTTGCCGCTCGCGGTTGCGCCTAGATCGTGCAGCAGGTTCTCGGGCAGCCGTCGCAGTTCGCCCTCGTGCGTGCGCAGGCTCAGCAGCGGTGCCAGTGATGCGCGGGTCTGGGCCAGGCGATCGCCCCAGAATCCGTTCAGGACGTTCACCACGAAATGGCCTCGCGGCGTGCCGTGGACCGATGCCGAGGCCGGTGCGCGCAGTTCGGCAGCGGTGGCGCCGACCACCGCCGGAGCGGCACGCACCCCGAATCGCGTCGAGGCGTACACGACGTTCGAGATGCCGTCGTGCAGGGCCCGGACGGGTGCGGTCCTGGGCCCGAGCAACCCGAAGATCCGCTTGGCAACCGCCTGGTGCACATCACGGACGACGACGGCCACCTCGTCCAGGGCCGTCCCGAGCAGGGCGCCGGCGTCACGCACCTCGTCATGCTGCATGCCGGAACCCTAACTCGTAGTACCAGTTAACGGTGGAGCGACGTCGCGAACTTGACATCCTTGACAGGTTTGACGTATTGACACCGCACCACTACTGTCAAGGATGTCAAGCAAAGGACAACGACAGTGACAGAGCAGGCGCAGGCGGTGATGACGGCCGTGCGACGCCGCCTGGCCGACGAACCCGATCAGGTACTACCGACGTTGCGACTGCTCGCAGACCCGGATGCCCTCGCGGACGAGGTCGACGAGCCGACGATTTCCCTTGCCAAGACGCTCAATGCCCACCGAGTCGTCGCTCTGCTGCGCGAATTGCGAGCGCGGTCCTACACGACGGCCGAGGTCGCGGACATGCTCGGCGGCGTGAGTAGGCAGGCGGTCTCCCAGCGTGTGGCGAACCGGCGCTTGGCGGCCATCGAGATCTCCGGTAAATCACACTTCCCGTCGTGGCAGTTCGTGGACGGCCATCCGGCGGCTGGGCTTCCCGCCGTGATCGCGGCGCTGGCCGAGGCGCGGTCCGGCATGCTCAGCGCCGACGCGGTGATGTGCACCGTCCTGCCGGAGGAGGGCGGGCGCACGCCGGCTGACCTGCTCGCCGTCGGCGATGTGGACCGCGCGCTGCATTACGTCCGAGTGATCGGCAGCGGGTTCTGAGCGACCCGACCGATCGCTACCTGGCGCGACTGCCGTCCATGCGTCCGCCCGGGTTGCGGCTGAGTGCGCTGCATCGGCCCTGGTACCGCCTCGACTCGCAGGCGCCGGGTTCGTGGAGTTGGCAGGGCGGAAGTGTGCCGCGGTCCCGGTTCGACTCCGCGTCCGGCGTTGGACGCGTGCGTTATGCAGGCGATGCGCAGCGGGTCGCGATGCGGGAGCGGTTCGACTCGTCCGGACGTATCGTGAGTGCCGATGATCTGGGTCTGCACCTGGTCGAGCTCACCGGACGGCTGCAGGTGCTCGATCTGCGCCGCGACCGGATC
>JBDTDN010000187.1:0-6815 GCA_039923055.1 Jatrophihabitantaceae bacterium | reverse complement strand
TCCTCGGACCAGACCTATAAAGAATGTTCGGATAAGGTGCTGGAGATGACGGATGAATGAAATGAGGGCAGGAATGAGATGAGGAAATGGGTCAGCGCCGCTCCACTGGGGTAGTATGGGGCTACCGAGGCTATTTCTGCACGTAATCCGATTGGTGCTTCCCCCCGGCTCTAGACGCCGACTTGGAAGGCATCGATACATGGCGACACGTTACGGTTTCCTCAGCACCTATCCGCCCACGCTCTGCGGCCTGGCTACCTTTACTGCAGCACTGTCGGGCGACTTGGTGATCGACGGTATCGATGAGGCCCGGGTCGTTCGCTCGGTCGAGACGCGCTTGCCCAGACCCGGTCCGGAGGTCGTCGGCGAACTTGTCGCGGGCGATGGGCAGAGCATCTACCACGCAGCAGAGTTGCTCAACGACTGCGACGTGGCAATAGTGCAGCACGAGTACGGCGTGTACGGCGGCGTGGACGGCGACGAGATCGTTACGCTTCTCGACACGCTCACCGTCGCGTCGATCGTCGTCCTGCACACCGTCCTTAGCGCCCCGACCGATCACCAGCGAGCTGTGCTCGAGCAGGTCGTCGCACAGGCAGACGCAATCGTGGTGATGACGAGCACGGCGTGGGATCGGCTCGCCATCGGGTACACAGTCGACATGGCCAAGGTGACCGTCATCCCGCACGGTGCGCCGCCGGCGCTGGCCAGCCATGCACCGACGTTCCGCAGCAAGCGGCCGACGATCCTGACCTGGGGACTGATCGGCCCCGGCAAGGGAGTCGAATGGGCGATCGAGGCGATGGCCCTGCTCACCGGGCTGAATCCCGCGCCGCGCTACGTCATTGCCGGACAGACCCATCCGAAGGTCCTGCTCCGCGAGGGCGAGGCCTACCGAACCCGGCTGGCCAGTCGCGTCCGCGAACTGGGCTTGGCCGGGTCGGTGACTATCGATGGCCGGTATCGCGATGGCGCGGCACTCGCCGAACTGGTCGCGGCGGCGGACATCGTGCTGCTGCCATACGACTCCACCGATCAGGTCACCTCTGGCGTACTCATCGAGGCGATGGCCGCCTGCAAGCCGGTAGTCGCCACCCGATTCCCCCACGCCGTCGAACTGCTGAGCGACGGTGCCGGACTGCTGGTCCCCCAGCAGGACCCGGCTGCGATAGCCGACGCGCTACGAACGATGCTGCAAGACCGCAAGCTCACAACGGGTATGGCCGTTGCAGCCGGAGCCGCCGCACCCGAGGTGCTCTGGCCGGCTGTGGCGCAGCGGTATCGCGAGCTGGCAGCGGACCTGATCAGGACCCGCGTTCCAGCGTGATCACGGCGCCGACGAGCCTGCGGCCGGTCTTCGATCACCTGGCCCGGCTCACCGACGACCGAGCACTGTTCGAGCACGCGTTGCATACCGATCCGCGGCCTGAGCACGGTTACTGCATCGACGATGCGGCACGGGCACTCGCGGTGATCTGCCGCGAGTCGGACCCGAGCACGCAGTTGGTGGAGCTCACCGAGCGGTATCTGAGCTTCACCCTGTCGGCGGTCCAGCCGGACGGGTCCTGCCACAACCGGATGAACGTCGCCGGTAACTGGACGGACGCTTCCGGCGTCGGGGATTGGTGGGGGCGGGCGCTCTGGGGCCTGAGCGCCGCCGCCTGCCGCGCACCGACGTCGGACATGCGTGCGCGGGCCCTGACCGGCTTCCGGCTGGCTGCCGCACGCCGCTCCCCGCACCAGCGAGCGATGACCTTTGCGGCACTCGGTGCTGGCGAGTTGCTGCTTGCCCGACCCGGTGAGGCGTCTGCGCGGACACTGTTGCGTGATTGTGTTACGGCGATCGGTCCAGCCTCGGTTGATCCTGCCTGGCCCTGGCCGCAGCCGCGCCTGACGTACGCCAACGGTTCGGTCGTCGAAGCGCTGCTGCTTGCCGGCCAGGTTCTGGCCGACGGCGGCATCGGTGTCCAAGCCCTGACCTTGCTCGAATTCCTGCTCGCTACCGAGACTCACGACGGCCACCTGTCGGTCACCCCGGTCGGAGGCCGCGGTCCAGGCGAGCGCCCGCCGGCATTCGATCAGCAGCCGATCGAGGTCGCGACACTGGCCGACGCCTGCGCACGGGCGTTCGAGGTGACCGGTGACTCCCGCTGGCTGGAGGGCGTGCGATCGGCGTGGTCGTGGTTCCTGGGCAACAATGACAGCATGACGTTGATGTACGACCCGACCACTGGCGGCGGTTACGACGGATTGGAGCGCGGCGGCCGAAATGCCAATCAGGGGGCGGAGTCGACTTTGGCTGTGCTCTCCACCCATCAGCACGTACACCGGCTGGTGCACGGGTGAGCCTGCCGACCGAGCTGGCCCATCGCGTTCAGGCGCAACTGGACCCGGATCCGAGCCGGGTCATCGCAAGGCTGTTTCTGCCGGGCGAGGAGCTGCCGAACGGGCGTTCCCGCGCAGGCGCAGTCGTGGATCGGGTTCTCGCCCTACCCGAGGCCGAGGTTGAGATCGAGATGGCGCGCCTGGTCGCAGAATTTGGCCCACGGCATCGCGAATATCCGGCCATCCTGGCGCAGCACGCGTCCATGGTGAAATCGCACACGCGGCTCGCCCCGCCGATGAGTCCGGCCCGCACGCTGCTCATGGGAGCCAGCTTCACCGCCGAATATGCCGTCGAGGGCGCGGCGCTGTGCAATCCGAGCGCAGTCCTGCACCCCGATCAGAGCGGTCTAGGAGCAGGGCAGGCGCGCGTTGCGATCAGCCTTCGCGCGATCGGCGAAGGTCATCTGTCCTCGATCGGTTTCGCGACCGCGGTGATCGGGCCTGACGCTGCCTGGTCGTTCGACGAACGGACGTTGCCGGCCACAGTCGGCAGGTGCGCCCTCGCCCACTGGGACCGCGAGCACCTGCGCGCAGTCCTGGCCGACCATGGTCCGGTCGACGAATTAGCGCACAGCCTGCTGGCAACTCTGCCCGAGAGCTTCGACGCCGCGGAGTTGCAGCGGGCCATCACCTCGATCCATTCGAGCCGTCAGTACCAATTTGGCACCACCGAGACAATCGCCTTGCTCCGGAAGCTGGTCGCGTCGGCCTACGTTGTCACGTTCGGCCAGGACGTGGCACTGAGCGAGCAGGTGTTGATGCCCGCGGCCGCGGAAGAGAGCAACGGCATGGAGGATGCCCGATTCACCCGCTTCGTCGATGAGAACGGCGCAGTCCAGTACCGCGCCACCTACACCGCCTATGACGGCCGCCACATCGAGCCGCGGCTACTGACCAGCCCTGACCTCAACACGTTTCAGGCGCACCGGCTGGCCGGCCCGGCGGCACAGAACAAGGGGATGGCGCTGTTCCCCCGCAAGGTCGACGGCCGATTCCTCGCGCTCTGCCGCTCCGATGGCGAGAACACCAGCATGGCAGTCTCGACCGACGGGTTCATCTGGGGCGAACCGCTACCGGTCCAGGGGCCGACTGCGTCCTGGGAGGTGCTCCAGGTCGGGAACTGCGGCCCACCGATCGAGACCGAACGCGGCTGGCTGGTTCTGACCCACGGCGTCGGCCCGATGCGCAGCTATGCGATTGGCGCGATTCTGCTCGATCTACAAGACCCCACGCGCGTGTTGGGACGGCTGCCTCAACCACTGCTGCAGACGCTGCCTGAGGAGCGGGACGGCTATGTGCCCAACGTCGTGTACTCATGCGGCGGCGTCCTGCATGAGGGGCGGCTGTGGTTGCCCTACGGGATCGGCGATGCGCGCATCGGCGTGATGTGGGCCGACGTCGACGAACTGCTGGGCGCCATGATCGCCGGCCAGTCAGCCTGACCCAGGCACGATCAGCCGGTAGGCGCGCAGGTAGTCCTCCACCATCCGATCGACGCCGAAGCGGGCCACCGCGCGCGAGCGCACCAGCGCACGGTCCAGCCGAACCACGCGATCCACCGCCGCGGCAGCTTCGGCATGGTCGCTGACCAGCAGACCGGTAACGCCCTCGTCCACCACCTCGGTCATCGAACCCCGTCGGTAGGCGACGACGGGCGTGCCGCAGGCCATCGCCTCAACGACCGACAACCCGAAAGGCTCGTCGAAGTGGATCGGGTGCAACAGCGCCGCAGCTGAACCCAGCACCTTGGCTCGGACCTGTGGCCCGACCGATCCCAGGTACCTGACCCGGTCGCCATCGATGTGCGGTTCGACCTGCTCGGCGAAGTAGACGCGGTCCTGCACTATCCCGCAGATCACCAGGCGGCGCCCGCTCAGGCGCGCGATCTCGATCGCATCGGCCGTGCCCTTGTCCGGGTGGATCCGCCCGAATACGACGAGGCCCTCGCCCGGCGTGGGCTGGAACGGCAATGCATCGGTGTCAATGCCATGGTGAATCGTGGCCAGGTAGGTCAGATCCGGCGATCGGTCAGCGTCCGAGATCGCCACGTAGTGGGACTGCGCCGATAAGTAGGCCGGCAAGATGCCCGCGCCGGAGAAACCGTGAATTGTCGTGATCATTGGCGCCGCGCACAGTCCGGAAAAGGCAAGCGGCAGCCAGTCCAGCTGGTTGTGCACCAGATCGAAATCGCCCGCCCGGGCAAGAACGTTCGCGACATGTATCGCTTCCCACACCCGCCCGTCCATCGCTAGGTCCTCTGTGTAACCATGCGGGCTGACGCCTTCAAGCACAGCGGCGGTCTGCGAGTCGAGGGTCGCAAAGAGGGTGACGTCGACGCCCCGAGCGACCAGACCCTCGGTGAGCAGGCTGGTGACCAGTTCCCACGGCCCGTAGTGCAGTGGCGGCGTGCGCCAAGCAATTGGAGCAAGCATCGCAATCTTCATCCGCGCGAACCCTACGCGCTACAGACCAGGAGCCGTTCTGGTTTCTCCTCGATGCGTCAGCCTGGGCCTGCGCTTACGACCTGACCAAGCGGGCGATCGCGTCCGAGGCCTCCTTGACCTTCTCCTGCGCCTGCGGCCCACCGGCACGCGCTGCATCCACGACACAACTGCCCAGGTGCGCCTCCATCAGCCCGAGCGCGACCGATTGCAACGCCTTAGTTGCCGCCGCGACCTGGGTCAGGATGTCGATGCAGTATTTGTCCTCGTCCACCATCTTGGCGATGCCGCGCACCTGACCTTCGATGCGACGCAGCCGGTTGAGGTAGGCGTCCTTGTCCTCGCTGTAGCCGTACATCGTCTCTCCCGACTGTTGTCCGTGTCAGTCCTATACCCCTAGGGGGTACTTGCCATCTGAGGGTAGTACGGGTAAGAATACCTATGGGGGGTATCTGCGGCATACTTTACACAGACGGGAAGGACGACATCACGATGAGCGAGAAGACGTACCTGGTGGCAGGGATGACCTGCGCGCATTGCGTCAACGCCGTGACCACCGAGGTCGGTGCAGTCGCGGGGGTCGAGACCGTCCACGTCGAGCTGGCCAGTGGCCAGGTGCGGGTCACCGGCGACGGTTACAGCGACGCGGACATCCGGGCCGCCGTAGACGAAGCCGGCTACGAACTCACCAACACCTGAACGGATCTGCCATGAGCAAGACTTCCTTGACCAGCATCGATCTGGCCGTCAGCGGGATGACCTGCACCTCCTGCGCGGCGCGCATCGAGAAGAAGCTCAACCGTCTGGACGGCGTCACCGCGAGCGTCAACTACGCCACGGAGACGGCGTCGGTTCACTACGACGCGAGCACGGTCGAACCGGATGCGCTCATCAGGACCGTCGAGGCCACCGGCTACACCGCTGCGCTGCCACAGGCCGCACACCCGCCAGAAGCGGACGGCGGGCCCACCAGCGATCCCGAGCAGATCGCCTTGCGTACCAGGCTGATCGGCTCAGCACTGCTGGCGGCGCCGGTACTCGTGCTGGCGATGATCCCGGCCGCACAGTTCGACAATTGGCAATGGCTCTCACTCACCCTGGCCAGCCCGGTCGTCGTCTGGGGCGGCTGGCCGTTCCATCGCGCGACGTGGACGAACCTGCGGCACGGCGCGACCACGATGGACACCCTCGTCTCGATGGGCACGCTTGCCGCCTACTTCTGGTCGCTGTACGCGCTGTTCATCGGCAAGGCCGGGATGCCGGGCATGCGGATGCACTTCGATCTGCTCGCCAGCAACGGAGGCGCCGCGGACCAGATCTATCTGGAGGTGGCCTCGGCGGTCATCGTCTTCCTGCTCGCCGGTCGCTACCTGGAGTTGCGGGCCAAACACCGCTCCGGCGCCGCGCTCAAGGCATTGGTCGAACTCGGTGCGCGCGATGTCGCCGTGCTGCATGGCGACATCGAGACACGGATCCCCGTCGACCAACTCGCAGTGGACGACAGGTTCGTCGTCCGCCCCGGCGAAAAGGTTGCCACCGACGGCATCGTCGTGGAAGGCGTGTCAGCCGTGGACGAGAGCCTGTTGACCGGTGAGTCCGTCCCCGTCGAAGTCACCGCCGGCGACGCGGTCACCGGCGCGACGATCAACTCCGGCGGGCGGCTCGTCGTGCGCGCGACCCGGGTCGGCGCCGACACCAAGCTGGCGCAGATCACCCGGCTCGTGCTCGACGCCCAGTCCGGCAAGGCACCCGTGCAGCGGCTGGCCGACCGGATCAGCGCCGTCTTCGTACCGATCGTCCTGCTCATCGCCGCCGTTACGCTCGTCGGGACGCTCGCGACCGGACATGACGCGGTACGCGCGTTCACCGCAGCCGTTGCGGTGCTCATCATCGCCTGCCCCTGCGCGCTCGGGCTGGCCACGCCCACCGCGCTGCTCGTCGGCACCGGTCGCGGCGCGCAACTGGGAGTGCTCATCAAGGGCCCGCAGA
>JBDTDN010000186.1:0-5038 GCA_039923055.1 Jatrophihabitantaceae bacterium | reverse complement strand
CGCCGCCTGCGCCTGTTGCGGGGACGCACCGATGGCAACGCTCGGCACGGCAACCATGTCCTTGCCCTGCGAGACGGTGATTGAGACGGTCTTGCTTCGGACCAGGCGATCACCTCCGGCAGGGTTGGTCACGATCACGTCGCCGACCGGTGCGGTGTGATCGAAGGCCGTCAGCGTGGCGCCGAGCTTGTACCCGGCGCCCTGCAAGGCGTGCTCGGCCTGACTCAGGCTCTGACCGCGAACGTCCGGAACCGTCGAGTACCGCCCGGATGCAAACCACCAGCCGGCCACACCCGCGGCAACACCGAGCAGGACGATGACGACCAACGTGATCAGCCCGCGGCGCCGGCGCCGCTGTTGGATGCTGCGGGACTTGCGGCGCTTGGGCGGGATGACGATGGGTGGCGGAGGCAGGTTGTCCCGCGCGTCGCGCTCAAGGCCGGGTCGGCGCGAGCCACGTCCGGGTACAAGTTGGGTGTCGTGCCGGAAGGCAGCAGGGCCGATGACTTCGGTGACGGTGCCATGGCCGGCACCATGCCAGTGACTAGCGCCGTCAGCCGTCGACGCGCCGCGCTCCCTAGGGGGGACCGGCACGACCGGAAGCGCCAGTTCGGCCCGGGTCTCGGCGATCTCGGCGAGGAATTCAGCGGCGTCGGTCGGGCGTCCGGTCGGGTCGCTGTCGGTCGAATTGACGACCAGTTCGTCGATCTCCGACGCGATGCCCTTCACCCGAGAAGACGGTGCGGGCACTCGGCTGTGCACGTGCTGGTACGCGACGTTCATCGCCGACTCGCCCTTGTACGGAGGCGATCCGGTCAACATCTCGAACAGGATGATGCCTGCCGAATAGACGTCTGAACGTGGGTCGGCATGACCGCTGGTGATCTGCTCCGGTGAGCAGTAGGCCACCGTGCCCATCATCAGCCCGGTACGGGTGGATTCGGCGTCGGCTTCGATCGCGCGGGCCAAGCCGAAGTCGGCGACCTTCACGATGCCGGTATCGGACAGCAGGATGTTCTCTGGTTTGACGTCACGGTGCACAATTCCGGCACGGTGCGCGGCGGCCAACGCCCCGAGCATCGGCTCCATGATCGAGATGGCTTCCGCAGGCGAGAAACGCCCGTGCGCCCGCATCAGATCGCGCAGCGTGCGCCCCTCGACCAGTTCCATGACGAGGAAGACGTGGTGCCCATTCGAGGTGTCCAGGCCCTGGTCGTAGACCGCGACGGCGTTGATGTGGGTCAGCCGAGCGGCGGTGCGCGCCTCGCGGCTGAAACGGTCGCTGAACGCCGGGTCTGCCGACAGCGCCGCGGACATGACTTTGACGGCAACGAAGCGGTCGAGTCGCTCGTCGACGGCCCGGTACACAGTGGACATCCCACCGCGGGCGATCCGGCCGAGAATGCGGTAACGGCGTTCGAGCGTGCGGCCGACCAGTGGGTCCACGGTCGCAGTCTGCACGGGGCGATTCTACGGGGCGGTAACCGCTACTCCTGGGTCAACGCACCGAGTCAACCCTGGTTACTCTGGGCTCTCGTGGCCGACATTGAGTCAGAACTCACGCCCGTGGGCCCAGATTCTGGCTGCGGTGCAACGGAATTGCTGGCCGATGCAGACCGCCCGGGCGGCTGGCTTCTGCTCGTAGACCGGATCCGGCAGTCCTACGTCGACCTGGACGATCCGACGTACCTGGATTTCGAGTACGTGCAGGGACTTGCCGACATCATCGACGCCCTGCCCGCTGGGCCACTGACGGTGACGCACGTCGGCGGAGGCGCCTGCACGCTGGTTCGGTACATCGGTGCCGTGCGACCTGGCTCGCCGCAGATCGTGCTGGAACCGGACGCCGAGCAGACCGCGCTGATCCGGGCACGGCTGCCGTTCGCGCGGGGGACTCGGCCGCGTATTCGTCCGATAGGTGGCCGTGACGGCATTGGTGCGCTCGGCGATCACAGCGCGGACGTGCTGGTGTTGGACGCCTTCGCCGGCGGACGGGTTCCGGCCGAACTGACCACGGCGGAGTTCTTCGCCGAGGTGGCCCGCGTGCTGCGACCGGACGGTGCGCTGCTGATCAACGTGGCAGACCGGCCGCAACTGCAGTACACCCGGCGACTGCTGGCGGCCGTGCGGACCGTGCTGCCGAATGCCATCGTTCGCGCCGACCCGGCGGTGCTCAAAGGCCGCCGCTTCGGCAATATCGTGCTCGCTGCGTCTCGGGCCGAGCTGCCGGTGCGCGCGGTGACCCGTGCAGCGGCATCGGCGATGTTCCCTCAACGGGTGCTTGCCCACACCGCGATCGATGACTTCGTAGCTGGTGCCGCGCCACTCATCGACGCGGCACCGATGCGCTCGCCCGCGCCCCCCGATTCGAGTTGGCGCGTTGGTGGTTGAGCGGCATGGGAGGCTGACGCAGTGGAACTTCTGACGATCCCGCAACTGGCTGACATTCTCGACGTAGATGTCGTGCAGGCGCATCAACTCGTACGCGACGGCGAATTCATCATCGTGCGTACCGAGGCCGGTCAGCGCCGAGTGCCTGCCGACTTCGTCCAGGACGGCGGATCGGTGAAGTCGCTGCGAGCGGTGATCCAACTGCTGCGTGACGCGCGGTTCGAGGACGCCGAGATCGTCGACTGGCTCTATCGCAAGGACGACACGTTGCCCGGCACTCCGATCCAGGCGCTGCGGGAGAACCGCGGCAACGAGATCAAGCGGCGGGCACAGGCCGCGGGATTCTAGTGCGGCACGTCGTCTATCTGGCGATCCTGACCGCCTGCGTCGTCGGGACGTTGCCGCTGGAGTTCCTGCTCGGCACGCACGTCTACGCCCGTTGGCGGCGCCTTGCCCTGACGCTTGTGCCGATCGTGATCGTTTTCGGCGCCTGGGACATCTGGGCAATACGCACCCGCACCTGGTGGTACGACCCGCGATATCTGGCGGGTGTCCGCCTCCCCGGTCGTATGCCGCTGGAAGAACTCCTGTTCTTCCTGGTGATCCCGACGTGCGCGATCTTGACGCTGGAGGCGGTTCAATCACGGCGCCCGGATTGGGCACTACTGGATGAGCGCGGCGGCGGCGAGAAGTGAACTACACACTCTGGTCGATTGTTGGAGTCGGACTCGCGGCCGTCGTCGATCTCGCACTCCTTCGGACGAATCTTCTGCGGCGTAAGGCATTCTGGATGTCCTACGCGATCGTCGTGTTCTTCCAGTTGATCGTGAACGGGCTGCTCACGGGACTGAAGATCGTCCGTTACAACCCGGACCGCATCAGCGGCCTGCGGATCGCCTACGCCCCGGTCGAAGACTTGCTGTTCGGCTTCGCCATGGTGTTGGTGACGTTGTCGCTGTGGGTCTGGTGGGGTCGCCGCCTGAGCGATCCAGACGCCGTGCCTGCCACGCCCCGCGCAGGCCGCTGACCCCGACGGTGGCCCGCCGACGGGGCGCGACCGAGAGCCGGCCGTGGAAGACGTCGTAGTCGGCCGCCTCGATCTCGTCCAAGATCTCGCCGTACAGCGTGAGCGCGGTGCGCAGGCAGTCCCGTGAGGTCGGGTGGACGAGTTCGATGCCCGTTCCTGCTCTGCGGTACAACCCTCGCGCACGTTCGATCTCCCAGGCGAGCAGGTTGCGAATGGGTTCGTCCACCCGCCCGCGCCGCAGCCGGTCTGTATCCACCCCGAACTGGTCCAGTGATTCCTGCGGCAGGTACACCCGGCCACGTTGCAGGTCCTCGCCGACGTCGCGGATGAAGTTGGTCAGCTGGAAGGCGATCCCGAGATCGATGGCGTGTGGCTCGAGTTGGTCCCACCGCACCGAGTCGTCGGCCCGACCCAGAATCGGCAGCATCTGCAGGCCGATCGCCGCGGCCGAGCCCCACATGTACCGCGCCAAGTCGTCGTAGGTCGCGTACTCGGTGACGGTGAGGTCCATCTGCATTGCATCGAGGAAGTCAGCGAAATAGCTGTGCGGGATGTCCCAGCGTGCGATCGTGTCCAGCACGGCGCGGCTGACTGGATCGCTCGTGGTGCCCCAGTCGAGGTCGGCGAGGAAGTCGCTGCTCCAGCTCGTGAATCGCGTGGCACGTTCGGCGGCGGTGAGGGCCGGAGCGAGGTCATCGACGATGTCGTCCACGTGCCGCGCGAAGCCGTACAGCGCATGCACGTACGGGCGCTTGGCCGGTGGCAGCAGCAGCGTCGCGAGGTAGTACGTCTTGCCGTGCCGGGCATTGATCCGACGGCACAACCGGTAGCTGGTGCCTAGGGCAGGGTCCACGATGCCAGCCGCGTCGAGATCGCGGTGGCGCACCATGCGCCTATGGTCGCACTGTGCTTATGGGCGCATCGTGCCGGTGACGCGCCGCGCCGCCAGGCGGCCGGAAACCAGCACCATCGGCACGCCCACCCCGGGCTGGGTGTTCGCGCCGGTGAAGACGAGGTTCTCCAGGTGACGGTCGATCGTCGGCGAACGGAACGGCCCGGTCTGACCGAAGTTGTGTGCAGCCGAGAACGGGGCGCCAGCCGCCAGACCTGACGCGCGCCAATCCTCCGGGGTCACCAGGTGCTCGCACTCGATGCCGTCGGTGAAGCCGGCGTACCCACGCGATTCGAGCGTCTGCAGCATGTGGTCGCGATAACGACCACGTTCGCTTATCCAGTCGAGCTGCCTGCCGCGCCGTCGAGGATCCAGGTTCGGCGCAGGGAACAGGGCGTAGTAGGTATGCCGCCCTGCCGGTGCCAATGACGGGTCGGTCAGTGTCGGCGTCGTCAGCAGGAACGACGGATCACTCATCACCTGGCCCCGGTCGATGATCTGCTCGAACGTCGCATCCCAGGCCGTACCGAAGTTGATCGTGTGATGCGCGGCGTCGGCAAAGGTGGTGCTCGATCCGGCATGCAGGACGACGGCCGACGGTGAATAGCGCAGCTTCTTGACCCGGCGTGGCGTGTAGCCAGGTGGTAGTAGATCCCGATAGGCCGTCGGCAGGTCGGCGTTCACGACGACCACGTCAGCCGGGATACGGTCGCCATCGGTGGTGAGCA
>JBDTDN010000185.1:0-3512 GCA_039923055.1 Jatrophihabitantaceae bacterium | reverse complement strand
ACGGATGATCTGCCGTTGACGCCCCGGCTTGGCCAGGATGTCGTTGTAGTCGGCGATCTTAGCCTCGATCTCGGCTGCTTCGTCCATGATCCGCTGACGTTCCAGAGCGGCCAACCGGCGTAGCTGCAGGTCCAGGATCGCCGTTGCCTGGATCTCGTCGATCTCCAGCAACTGCATCAATCCGCCACGGGCCTCATCGGCCGACGGCGAGCGGCGGATCAACGCGATGACGGCGTCTAGTTGGTCCAGTGCCTTCAACAGCGCGCGCAAGATGTGGGCGCGTTCCTCGGCCTGCTTGAGCAGGTATTTGGTGCGCCGGACGATGACCTCGACCTGGTGGTCGACGTAGTGCGTGACGAACTGGTCCAGTCGCAGCGTGCGCGGCACACCGTCGACGATGGCCAACATGTTCGCACCGAACGTCGTCTGCAACTGGGTGTGCTTGAACAGATTGTTCAGTACGACCTTGGCGACCGCGTCCCGTTTGAGTGTGACGACGATCCGCATGCCGATGCGGTCGGAGGATTCATCGTTGATATCGGCGATGCCGGCGACCTTGCCCTCCTTCGCCAACATGGCCATTGACTCGACGAGGTTGTCCGGGTTCACCTGGTACGGAAGTTCGGTGGCGACCAGGATGGTGCGCCCCTTGGCGTCCTCCTCGACGGTGACAACTGCCCGCATCCGGATCGAACCGCGGCCGGTGCGGTAAGCGTCCTCGATGCCGTCGCGACCGACGATCAGCGCCTTGGTCGGGAAGTCTGGCCCAGGGACGAACTTCAGCAACTCCTCGAGCAGTTCGGTGTCGGTGGCATCCGGGTGATCCAACGCCCAGATGACGCCCGCCGAAACTTCGCGCAGGTTGTGCGGCGGTATCCGGGTAGCCATGCCCACGGCGATGCCTTCGGAGCCGTTGACAAGCAGGTTCGGAAAGCGTGCCGGCAGGATGACCGGCTCCACGGTGTTACCGGCGTAGTTCGGGATGAAGTCGACGGTGTCCTTGTCGATGTCCCGCAGCATCTCCATCGCGAGCGGCTTAAGCCGACACTCGGTGTAGCGGTACGCCGCGGCTGGGTCGTTGCCCGGCGAGCCGAAGTTTCCTTGCGGATCGATCATCGGGTACCGCAGGGACCAGGTCTGCGCCATCCGGACGAGCGCGTCGTACAGCGCCGTGTCACCGTGCGGGTGGTAGTTGCCCATCACGTCGCCGACCACACGACCGCACTTGACGTAGTTGCGGTCCGGCCGGAAACCCGAGTCGTACATGCCGTAGAGAATCTTGCGGTGCACCGGCTTGAGGCCGTCGCGAACGTCCGGAAGCGCGCGGCCGACGATGACCGACATTGCGTAATCGATGTAGCTGCGCTGCATCTCGGTCTGGATATCGACCGGCTCGATCCGGTCGTAGCCGGGCGGTTCCGTGGTTTCAGTCATGATCTGCCTTTAGATATCGAGGAAGCGGACGTCGTGGGCATTGCGGATGATGAACGACCGGCGTGCTTCGACGTCCTCGCCCATCAGCACACTGAACAGTTCGTCAGCTGTCGCGGCGTCATCGAGCGTGATCAGCCGCAGGATCCGGTGGGCCGGATCCATCGTCGTCTCCCACAACTCCTTGGAGTTCATCTCGCCGAGACCCTTGTACCGGGCGATCGAGTCTTCCTTAGGTAGCCGCCGACCGGCACCGAGTCCGATCTCGATGAGACCGTCACGTTCCTTGTCGGAGTACGCGTACCCCGGTTCCCCCTTGGACCATTTGATCTTGTACAGCGGTGGTGCGGCGAGGTAGACGTGGCCTGCCTCGATGAGCGGTCGCATGAACCGGAACAGCAGGGTGAGCAGCAGCGTCGCGATGTGCTGTCCGTCGACATCGGCATCGGCCATCAGCACAAGCTTGTGATAGCGCAGCTTGGTGATGTCGAAGTCGTCATGGATACCAGTGCCGAGAGCAGTGATGATCGACTGCACCTCGTTGTTCTTCAGCACGCGGTCGATGCGGGCCTTCTCGACATTGATGATCTTGCCGCGAATGGGCAGGATCGCCTGGAACATCGAGTCGCGGCAGGACTTGGCCGAACCGCCGGCCGAGTCACCCTCGACGATGTACAACTCACTCTGCTCCGGGTCGGTGGAGCGGCAGTCCGACAGTTTGCCCGGCATGCCCATCGTGTCCAGGGCGTTTTTGCGGGCGAGCTTACGAGCCTGTTGTGCGGCCTTACGGGCGCGCGCGGCCTGGGAAGCCTTGGTGACGATCGTCCGTCCCTCGGCGGGGTTGCGCTCGAACCAGTCCGCCAGCCATTCGTTGCAGACCTTCTGCACGAAGGACTTGGCGATGGAGTTGCCGAGCTTGGTCTTGGTCTGACCCTCGAACTGGGGGTCACCCAGCTTGATGGAGACGATCGCGGCCAGACCCTCCCGGATGTCGTCACCGGTCAACTTGTCGTCGCTAGACTTGAGGATCTTCTTCTCATCGGCCCACTTGTTGACGACCGAGGTTAGTGCCGTTCGGAAGCCCTCCTCGTGAGTGCCGCCCTCGTGGGTATTGATCGTGTTCGCGAAGGTGTAGACGCTCTCGGAATAGCTCTCGTTCCACTGCATTGCGATCTCGACCGAGAGTCGGTTGTCCTTGTCCTCGGCCTCGAAATTGATCACCGACTTGTGGATCGGACTCTTGGTTGCATTCAGGTGCGTGACGAAGTCCGCGATGCCACCGGCGTAGTGGTAGGTGAGCTCCCGCTTCGCCTCGGGGTTCACCCGGTCGGTCGCCTCGCGCTCGTCCCGCAACGCAATCGTCAAGCCCTTGTTGAGGAAGGCCATCTCCTGCAGACGCCGGCTGATGGTCTCGAAGTTGTACGTGACCGTCTCGAAGATCGCTCCGTCTGCCCAAAAGGTCACCGACGTCCCGGTCGAGGTCGTCTTCTCGCCCTTGACGAGCGGAGCCGTCGGTTTCTGATCGACGAACGATTGCGTCCAGGCGTGACCGTCCCGCTCGATGCGAACATCGAGGTGATCAGAGAGGGCGTTTACGACGGAAACTCCGACACCATGAAGACCACCGGAAACCGCGTACGAGTCGCTGTCGAACTTGGCGCCACCGTGCAGTGTGGTCAGCGCGACCTCGACGCCGGTCATGCCGAGGTCCTTGTTCAAGTCGACCGGGATGCCGCGGCCGTTGTCGATGACACGAACCCCGCCGTTGGCGAGCAACGTCAGTTCGATCCGGTCGCAGTACCCAGCCAGGGATTCATCGACCGAGTTGTCCACGACCTCCCAGACCAAGTGGTGCAGTCCGCGCTCGCTGGTCGAGCCGATGTACATGCCCGGCCGCTTGCGGACCGCCTCCAGACCTTTCAGGACGGTCATCGAGTTGCTGGTGTACTCGCTTTTGCCTGCGCTGCTAGCCACTATTGCGCACGTACCTCTCTCAGACACGAATGTGGGGTAGGTGTCGCTGCGGTACATCCCCGACGGACAGGGCATGAACCGCTAACACCAAACCCCACTGAACCCTA
>JBDTDN010000184.1:0-7540 GCA_039923055.1 Jatrophihabitantaceae bacterium | reverse complement strand
GGCGAAGCGCTGCGGATCGATCGTCGCGGAGGTGACGATCAGCTTCAGATCCGGGCGGCGGGGGAGCAGATCGGTGAGATAGCCCAGCAGGAAGTCGATGTTCAGGCTGCGCTCATGCGCCTCGTCCAGGATCAGCGTGTCGTACCGGCGCAGCATCCGGTCACGCGGGATCTCGGCGAGCAGGATGCCGTCGGTCATCAGCTTGACGAGGGTGCGGTCGCTGAACTGGTCGGTGAACCGGACGCTGTACCCGACGACGTCCCCCAGCGGAGTGCCGAGTTCATCCGCGATGCGCTGCGCGACGGTGCGGGCTGCCAGCCGTCGCGGCTGGGTGTGTCCGATCAGGCCCTGTATGCCGCGCCCGAGTTCCAGGCAGATCTTGGGCAACTGCGTCGTCTTGCCCGAGCCGGTCTCGCCGGCGACGATCACGACCTGATTTTCTCGGATCGCAGTGGCCAGTTCGTCCCGGAGCGCACTGACCGGCAGGTCCGGATAGGTGATTGTCGGGACGGCTGCCTGGCGTGCGGCGATCAGACGCTCGCGACGGGTGGACACCCGAGCAACCCTATGCGGGCCTCAGCAGGTGGCGGACGTCCCGTGGCGGCCTGCGCCGGCAGAGAAGCGGGCCGCGCCGTCCAGGGCCCCACCGAGGACGGCCTGCCCGTGCGCGAACTCTTGCGCCAGCGCCGCCGACTCGTCCAGTCCGAACGCGTCAAACGCCGACCGTCGGTCTGACCGCAGGCACGCTTGGGGTAACGCGGCCAGTTGAGCGGCCAACGCCTCGGCCTCGGCCCGCGCCGTTCCTACGGCGACCACCCGGGTTGCCAACCCCATCGCCAGCGCCTCGCCGGCGCCGACCGCCCGCCCGGTCAGGATGAGATCCAAAGCCCGTCCCATGCCGACGATTCGGGGCAGACGAACCGTTCCACCGTCGATCAGCGGCACGCCCCAGCGTCGGCAGAACACGCCCAACACCGCGTCCGCCTCCACGATCCGCAAATCGCACCAGAGTGCCAGTTCCAGGCCGCCTGCGACCGCGTGCCCGTCAATCGCGGCGATCACCGGCTTGGTCAGGCCCATCCGGGACGGTCCCATCGGTCCGTCGTGGAATACGTCCGGATCGAGCGTGTTGGACATGGCATGCAGGTCTGCACCGGCGCAGAACGTTCCGTCCGCGCCGCCCAACACCGCGACCGCCGCCGTCTGATCCGACTCGAAATCCCGGAACGCGGCCGCCAGCTCAACTGCTGTCGGACCGTCGACCGCGTTACGTACGCCCGGCCGGTCGATGACGATCGTCCACACCGGACCGGTATGCGTTACGTGAATTGCCACTCGCTCGACCTCACCGCCTGCAGAATCCGCTGTCGTTGTCTGAGAGGCTAATAGGTATGCCCCCAGGATCCCCCCGCAATACTCCCGCTCGACCCAGTGCTGCGTTCTCTGCGGCCATGTCCGGCGCTGTCGATCTCGCCGCAGTGAAGGCACGTTCAGAAGCCGCAGCTCGTGCGGCCGAGGCGCCTGCCCCGACCGCAAGCCAGAGCGTCGTCGATGCGACCGAGGCGAGCTTCCAGACCGACGTGTTGGACCGTTCGTTCCAGGTACCGGTGTTGGTCGCCCTGTGGTCGGCTCGCTCACCTGCGAGTGAGCAACTGGCGAATTCGCTGCAGGCCCTCGCGCTCGAGAACGCCGGTGCGTTTGTGCTGGCCAAGGTCGACGTCGATACGAACATGGCCATCGCGCAGGCGTTGCAGGTCAAGGGCGTCCCCGCTGTGTTGGCGGTACTCAGCGGCCAGTTGATACCAGGCTTTGAAGGGGGGCTGCCGGAGGCGCAACTGCGCGAGTTCATTGCTGCGGTTCTGCAGGCCGGCAGCGATGCGGGGCTTGCCGGAGCAGCGCCGACGGGGGACGAAGCGGTGGCCGGCGAGGTGCCCGAACCGCCAGAGGCGCCGGAGGATCCGCGATTCGACGCGGCCGAGGTAGCCCTTGCCGACGGCGACTATGCCCTGGCCGAGCAACGCTTTCAAGCCATTTTGGACGCCGAACCGGCGAACTCCGACGCCGCCATCGGTGCCGCACAGGTTCGACTGCTGGCCCGGATCGCCGATGTGGATCCGTCAGCTTCGGTGCGCGCCGATGCAGCCCCGGACGATATCGAGACCCAATTGCTGGCGGCCGACCTTGCATTGGCCGGCGACGATGCGGATGCGGCATTTCAGCGGCTGCTTGAGGTATTGGGCCGTACCGACGGTGAGACCCGCGACGAAGTTCGCGAGCGGTTGTTGGACTACTTTGTCTTGCTGGGACCGGATGATCCACGAGTTCCGGTCGCCCGGCGGGCGATGGCCAGGGCGCTGTTCTGATGAGTGGACAAGTATGTATTTGATGAGCCGAAAGGCGCGCGCACCAGTTCCGGCTGACGAGGCAGCCTGGCATCGCGTCCGCCATCTGGTTGCCGTCAGTGAGGGCGATGCGCTGGCCCCGTTCGCGCTACGTCCAGAGAAGAGTTACGTGTTCTCTCCGGACGGCGACGCGGCGGTCAGCTATCAGATCAAGCTGCGCACCGCCGTTGCCAGCGGTGATCCGGTCGGCAATCCGGACGCCTGGGAGGCCGCGATCGGAGAATTCGTGCTGCGCGCCCGCGAACGCAAACTGCGCGTGGCGGTGCTGGGTGCGGGGGAGCGGGCGCGGGAGATCTGGGCGCGGTATCACCTATGGGGCTTGGCGGTCGGGCGCGATGTCGTCGTACGCCGCGAACACTTCGACGTCACGGGGCGCAAGTTCCGCAATCTCCGTCAGGCGATCAACCGCACCCACAATGCCGGCGTGACGGTGGAGTTCTGGCGCGAGGGCGACCTGCCGGTTCCGGTGGTGGCCGAGTTGCGCGCCGTGATGGTCCGTTCGCACAAGCAGGACAGCCGTGGCTTCTCGATGATTCTTGGCAGGCTGTTCGACGGCCAGGAACCTGACGCGTTGATCGCCATCGGCCGCGCTGTCGACGGACCGATCGTCGCCGCGCACCGTTACCTCTGGGCCGGTAAGCAGGATCTGTCGCTCGACCTGCCGATCCGGGCCAAGGGCGCACCCAACGGCGTCGACGAGCGGTTGATCGCCGACGTCATCGGTTGGGGTGCAGAGCATGGTGTGGAACGGATCTCGCTGGCATTTGCGCCGTTCCCGGACCTGTTCGTCAATCGCAAGCACCTGAGCCTGCCGGGAAAGATCGGCTACCGCGCCGTCCACCTGCTCGATCCGCTGATCGGCGTCGAGCGGCTCTACCGGTACCTGCGCAAGTTCCACGCCTTCGACCAGCAACGGTTCGTCATGCTGCGTCGCCGACAGATCATCCGCGTCGCGATCGCCCTGCTACTGCTGGAGTTCGGCGGCTGAACCAACGCCCGACACTCAGTTGAAGGTGTGCGGCATCAGCGCGTTTGCGGGGATCACGCCCAGACGCCCGGCCTGGTAGTCCTCGATGGCCTGCTGCAGTTCGGCCTGGGTGTTCATCACGAACGGTCCGTAGTGTGCCACCGGCTCGCGGATCGGACGGCCGCCGAGTAGGTAGACCTCGAACGCCGGCTTGTTCGCGTCCTGCGCATCGGAGGCGCGCATCGTCAGGCGGTCGCCAGGTCCGAAGACGCTCAATTGCCCGCCGTGCACCGGACGTTCCTCGGCGCCGACTGTGCCGTTGCCCGAGAGCACGTAGACCAGCGCGTTGTACTCGGCATTCCACGGCAGGGACAGCTGCGCACCTGGCTGGATCGTCGCGTGCGCGACCGTGATCGGCGTGTGGGTCGAGCCCGATCCGGCATGCCCGTCGATCTCTCCGGCGATCACGCGTATCAGTGCACCGCCGTCAGCCGAGGCGATCAGCGCGGAGTCCGCCCCCTCGATGGCCTGGTAGCGCGGTGCCGTGAACTTGTCCTTGGCGGGCAGGTTCACCCACAACTGCAGGCCGTGGAACAGCCCGCCGGACATGACGAGTTCGGCCGGCGGCGTCTCGATGTGCAGCACGCCTGCGCCCGCGGTCATCCATTGCGTTGCGCCGTTGTTGATCACGCCGCCGCCGCCGTGGGAATCCTGGTGCTCGAAGGTGCCGTCGATCATGTAGGTGACGGTCTCGAAGCCGCGGTGCGGGTGCCAGTTGGTGCCCTTGGGTTCCTTCGGTGCGTACTCGACCTCGCCCATTTGGTCCATGTGGACGAACGGGTCCAGATCGGCTGTCGAGACGCCGGCGAAGGCGCGAACGACGGGAAAGCCTTCGCCATCCAAGCCGCGCGGCCCGGTGCTCACTTGCTTGACCGGTCGCTCGGTGTCACCGAGCGACGCAGCAGCGATGCGGGGCAGGTTCAGCGTGTCCACGGTGATGGCTGGCATGGCGTCCTCCAAGTAGTTGTCGTGTCAACTATAGCATCAGAACGTGGACTTGCGCCGATCAATTCCCTTCTGAGGTGGAACTCCTGACTAAGGCGGTCGGCGCGTGCCGAAGGTACGCACTTCTCCCGATGCCGGGCGGTGTCCCTTACGACGAACGTGGTTGCTGACGCCGAGGAGGACGCCATGTACCCGACCATCACTGTGGCAGTTGCACGCGAACACCGCGAGGATTTGCTGCGCCAGGCCCACGCTGCCCGCCGGGCCGCCGCCGCCCGCCACTACCGGGATCGCGCCCCAGAATTGGTACGGCCCCGACGGGTGATCATCGGCCCGCTCGTCGTTGCCCGGGGTTGGCTGGCCCGCGGTTATCTCTGAGCGAGGGTCACGGGCCAACGAAGCGGAGCCAGAGGGCACCGAGCGGGGGGATTCGCAGAACGGCCGACGCCGGCTGCGCGTGGCACGGCACCTCGACTGCGTCCACGCCGCCGAAGTTGCCCACCCCGGAACCGAAGTAGAGGTCGGCGTCGGTGTTGACGACCTCTTCCCACCGCCCGGCGAACGGCAGACCCAACCGGTAGCTCTCGTGCGGGACGGCGGAGAAATTCGCGATGCACGCCATCACCGATCGCCCTTGTCCAAAGCGCAGGAACGAATAGACGTTTCCTGCAGCGTCGTTCGCGTCGATCCAGTGAAAGCCCGCCGGGTCGCAATCGAGGGACCAGAGTGCGTCCGTTTCCCGGTACACGCGATTCAGGTCACCGATCAGCCGGGCGACCCCGCGATGGTCGGGAGAGTCGAGCAGCCACCAGTCCAGGGATCGGGACTCGGCCCACTCTCCGCCCTGTGCGAACTCCTGTCCCATGAACAGCAACTGTTTGCCGGGGTGCGCCCACATGTAGGCGTACATCGCGCGCAGCGTGGCCATCTGTTGCCACCGGTCACCGGGAATCTTGTTCAGCAGCGAGGACTTGCCGTGAACGACCTCGTCGTGGGACAGCGGCAGCACGAAGTTCTCCGAGTAGGCGTACATCATCGAGAACGTCAGCTCGTTGTGGTGCCACTGACGGTGGACGGGTTGGTGGCTGACGTAGCTCAGCGTGTCGTGCATCCAGCCCATGTCCCACTTGAAGCCGAAACCCAGCCCGCCCAGGTGCGTCGGCCGCGTGACGCCCGGCCAGGACGTGGACTCCTCCGCGATTGTGATCGCGCCCGGCACCCGCTTGTAGACGGTCGCGTTCATCTCCTGCAAGAACGCGACAGCCTCCAGGTTCTCCCGACCGCCGTGGATGTTCGGCTCCCACTCGCCCTCCTTGCGCGAGAAGTCGAGGTAGAGCATCGAGGCGACGGCGTCCACACGCAGGCCGTCGACGTGGTATTCCTCCAGCCAGAACAGGGCGTTGGCGACCAGGAAGTTGCGGACCTCGCTGCGACCGAAGTCGAAGACGTAGGTACCCCAGTCCGGCTGCTCGCCGCGGCGCGGGTCTGCGTGCTCGTAGAGCGGCGTGCCGTCGAATCGTGCGAGCGCCCACGCGTCCTTCGGGAAGTGGGCCGGCACCCAGTCGACGATCACGCCGATGTCCGCGGCGTGCAGCGCGTCGACGAGATAGCGGAACTCGTCCGGACTGCCGAAGCGGGCGGACGGTGCGTAGTAGGAGGACACTTGGTAGCCCCACGAGCCGCCGTACGGGTGCTCGGAGACCGGCAGCAACTCCACGTGCGTGAAACCGGACTCCAGCACGTACGCCGTCAACTGCTCAGCAAGCTCGACGTAGGACAGGCCAACCCGCCACGAGCCCAGGTGCACCTCGTAGATCGACATCGGCGCCTGGTGCCAGGCGGTCGCGGCGCGTCGGGACAGCCACGTCGCGTCCTGCCATTCGTAGGTGTCGGTGTGCACGATCGACGCGGTGGCCGGCGGCACCTCCGTGGCGTACGCCATCGGGTCGGCTTTGTCACGCCACTGCCCGTCTGCGCCGAGGATGCCGAACTTGTACCGCGCGCCGTCGCCGACCCCGGGCACGAACAGTTCCCATACACCGGAGGAGCCGAGCGAACGCATCGGCAGCGCGCGACCTGACCAGTAGTCGAAGTCGCCGGTCACCCGGACCGCGGTCGCGTTCGGCGCCCACACCGCGAACGAGGTTCCGGTCACCGTTCCGCCGGGTGTGTCGTACTCGCGGACGTGTGCGCCGAGCACCTGCCAGAGGTTCTCGTGCCGGCCTTCGCCGATCAGATGCAGGTCGACCTCACCGAGCGTGGGCAGCCAGCGGTACGGGTCGTCGACGGTCGTGGACTGGTCGCCGTAACTGACCTGCAGGCGGTAGTCGCCGACCGCACCGTCCAGGATCGCCTCGAAGACGCCACCGTCGTGCACCAGCCCCAGCGGGGCCCGGCTACGGCCGATCAGGATCTGGACGGCCGTCGCCTCCGGGCGCAGGGTCCTGACGACCGTCCGACCGTCACCGGTCGGATGCGCGCCGAGGATCGAGTGTGGATCGTGATGCGTGCCGGCGACGAGCCGGTCGAACTCGGCGGTCATTGGTTTATTATTCGCTAACGAGATGTCGCTCACGGTGCCTCCGCCAGCCGAGCCAGCGACGCCAGCGGGATCGGCAGCCATGCAGGTCGGTGCCGGGCCTCGTACACCGCTTCGTAGACCGCCTTGTCCGCCTCCAACGCTCGCAGCGGAGCCAGGTGCTCGCGGGGGTCGTGTCCGACCGCCCGTGCGTAGCCGTCCAGGAACGCATCGCGGTTGCGGTTGGCCCACTCGTTCGCGCGGTACACCAGCTGCGGCTGGTACCCGGTCTCGATCATGCGGTGGTGCGCGGCGTACTCGAACGATCGAAGCATCCCAGCGATATCGCGCAGTGGCGAATCGGGTAGCCGCCGCGCGGCGAGTTCGGCCATCGGTTCGCCCTCGAAGTCGATGATCACCCAGCGCCGTACCGTGCGTAGCGCCTGGCCGAGATGCAGGTCGCCGTGAATGCGTTGCAGCGTGACATCCGAGGCCGCAGCGGCGAACGCGTCGTATATGGCGTGCAAGCCGTCGGCGATGTCGGCCAGCGGCGGGACGACGCCGATCGCCCGGGTCAGCCGTTCGTGCATCGCGGCGGCGCGGTCGGCCAGGTCGTCCGCGGCAGGTGCGCGCACGCCGAACGCGGTC
>JBDTDN010000183.1:0-4807 GCA_039923055.1 Jatrophihabitantaceae bacterium | reverse complement strand
GTGGGATCTGCGCGGACAGTTGTACACGTCGGTGTTCCTCGTGCCGCTGGCAGAGATTCCGGTGGACTTGCCGCCAGGATGTCGGCCGGTCAGCGTCGGTCGCTACGGGATCGTCGGTATCGCTTGGGTGTCCTACGAGCCCGACGGAGTACTGGCCTATAGCGAGTTGATGTCGACGCTGCTGGTGCGTCGCGGGCTACGGCTGATGCCGACCATCACGCATATCTGGGTGGACAACGACATTTCCCGCGACGGCGGGCGAAGGTTGTGGGGCATTCCGAAACAGCTGGCCAAGTTCGCGTTCTCCGGCGTCGGGCCAGGTACTGCCATGCGGGTCCCAGCGCACTTCAGTGCAAGTGTGGACGACGGCCCGATCGCCGACGGCACCGTGCGGACCAGGCTTTGGCTGCCAGGCCGCTGGCCGCTCGGCTTTCGGCTGGTGCAGTGGCTAGATGGCAAGGCCAAGGTGTCCCCTGTCAGCAGCCGCGCCCGTCTCGGTATTGGCCGTGCCACTTTCGTCGCGGATCCGACCGGACCGCTGGCCTTCCTTGCCGGCCGTCGACCCCTGCTGTCTGCGACGGTCGCGGACTTCCGAATGTCCTTCGGGCAGCGTTGAATGAGGTCATGACCGCTGCAACCGCGGAGGATGCTGACGACTCCCAGTGGGAGTACGCGCAGTGGGAGTACGCGCCGTTACGGATCGCGGCCGACGTCAATCGCCCGACCGCCGCGGCGCAGCTCTCCTTGCACGCCGACTTCGGCGGCTGGGAACTCGCGCGAGTGCAACGCTACGAGGACGGCACCCGCCGCGTGGTGCTGCGTCGGCGACGACGGCCCGGTTCGGCGCTGCCGCTACCGGGCCTCACCGGCTGAACGATTCTCGCGCCGACACTCACCGCGCATGCAGTTCTCGGACGGTGGCGATCGTGTCGGCATCGGCGGCGCGTTTGTCATCGCGGTAGCGCAGGACGCGGGCAAACCGCAACGCGACCCCTCCGGGGTATCTCGACGAGCTCTGGACACCGTCGAAGGCGATCTCGACAACCTGTTCCGGCCGAACGCGCACGACGTAGCCGTCGGTCGGTCCAGCGGCGAGTTCGAGGAAGCGTTCGGTCTGCCAGGTGAGCATCTGGTCCGTCATACCTTTGAACGTCTTGCCCAGCATGACCAAACCACCGGTTTCCGGGTCGCGAGCACCGAGATGGATGTTGGAGAGCATGCCAGAGCGACGGCCCGATCCCCACTCGATCGCGAGCACCACCAGATCGAGCGTATGGACCGGTTTGACCTTCAGCCAACCTGCGCCGCGGCGGCCTGCCTCGTACGGCGCTGTCAGCGACTTGACCATGACGCCCTCGTGACCGCGGGCAAGGGTCTCGTCCAGAAAGCGTTGCGCCACAAAGGGATCGTCGGTAATCAGTCGGGGCACCCGATTCGGGGCCGCGACGATGCGATCGAGCTCGGCCAGCCGAACCTCGGCCGATTCCTCGAGCAGGTCGATCCCATCAACATGCAAGATGTCGAACAGGAACAACGTCAACGGCACCGGGTTGGCAGCGTCGAGAACCTTCCGCCCGAAGCGCCCCGCGGTGACTTGGAACCGTTCGGGACGCCCGTCCGGTCGAAGCGCGATCGCTTCGCCGTCGGCGACCAGAGTGTCGACAGGCAAGGCGAGTACGGCATCGACCAGTTCCGGCAGGCGCGCGGTCACATCGTCCAGCGTCCGGGTGTAGATCGAGACATTTGTGCCGGACCGATGGACCTGCACCCGAGCACCGTCGAACTTCGTTTCCAGCAACGCACGTCCGCCGACACGGCTCAGACCGTCAGCGACGGACGTGGCGGTCTGAGCCAGCATCGGGTTGACCGGGCGCCCGATTTGCAGGCGGTAGGCAGCCAACGCCGGCGCGCCCCCGGCGCTGGCAGCCACGGTCACTGACGGCAGATCACCGCTGAGCATCGCCGCCCGGCGGACTGCTGCTGCGGGAACATCCGCGGCTCGGGCGACGGCGTCAAGCATCACTCCCCGCTGTGCGCCCTGACGCAATTCCCCGCCCAGCAGTCGCCGCAGGAACTGCTGCTCGTCCGCGGTCGCAGTACCGAAGAGTCTGGACAAGAGCGTCGTCCGGGCGGCCTGCGAACCGGTGCCTCTCGTTCCGCCGATCGCGGTGAACGCGTCATCGACGGCGGACACCGTGAGTGTCTGCCGGGCTGCCGCAGGCGGGAGTTCGCGGAGTGCACTCCAGCCGACGCCGATCTGTCGCTGCGGCAACTCCCCCGACAGCCACGAGACCAGGATCGGCAGATCCGTCACCGGTGCGCCCCTGAGCAAGGCCGCTACAGCAGCGATCTTCGCGAGGCGAGAGGAGGTGGCGGCCACCGCGTTCGAGGTGGCGACCACCTGGGCCAATAGAGTCCCCGATGGATCTTGCTGCTCAGGTCCAGTCATACCTGCATCCCAGCATCACGCTCGGACACTGTCAGCCGAAGCCGGGTCAGCAGGCGGACAGGAAGCGATCCAGCACCCGCACCCCGAAGGCGAGCCCGTCGACCGGGACGCGTTCATCGATGCCGTGGAACATCGACATGAAGTCCAACCCGTCGGGCAGCAGCAGCGGTGAGAAGCCGAAACATTGGATGCCGAGTGTCGAAAACGACTTGGCGTCCGTACCGCCGCTCATCAGGTACGGAAGCGGGTGCGCTCCTGGGTCCTCGGCCCGCAGCGCTGTCGACATCGCGTCGACCAGCGCCCCCTCGAAGCTGGTCTCGAGGGCGATGTCCTGGACGATGAACTCGCGCTCGACGCCCTCCCCCAATAACTCGTCGATCGTTGCCAGTAGTGCGTCCTGCTGTCCGGGCAGGAAGCGCGCGTCGATGGTTGCCTCGGCCCGTGAGGGGATGACATTCGCTTTGTAGCCCGCTTCGAGCATGGTCGGGTTGGCGGTGTTGCGGATCGTCGCGCCGATCATCCGCGCCGCCGGCCCGAGATGGGGTAGCCAACTGTCGATGTCGTCGGGGTCCAGATCCAGACCGGTGACCTCTGCCAGGCCCGCGATCGTCGCGCGCACCGTATCGGTGAGCACGATCGGGAACTCGTGTGAGCCGATGCGCGAGACTGCAGCGGCGAGGCGTGTGACGGCGTTGTCCGAGTGGATCAGTGAGCCGTGCCCCGGGCTGCCCGTCGCGCGGAGCCGGAGCCAGTTCATGCCCTTCTCCGCCGTCTGGATCAGGTACGCACGCGAAGTGTCGTTCAGACTCACGCTGAAGCCACCGACCTCGCCGATCGCCTCGCTGCAGTCGGCGAACAGGTCGCGGTGATCGTCCACCAGGTAGTGCGCGCCGAGTTTGCCGCCGGCCTCCTCGTCCGAGACGAACGCAAGCACGATGTCACGCGGAGGCTTACGGCCGGTACGGGCCCAGTTGCGCACGACCGCAAGGGTCATCGCGTCCATGTCCTTCATGTCGATCGCCCCGCGTCCCCACACGAAGCCGTCTTTGACCTCTCCGCTGAACGGATCGACCGACCACTCACTCGCCTCGGCGGGCACGACGTCAAGGTGCCCGTGGATCAGCAGCGGCGACCTGCTGGAATCGGTGCCCTCGATGCGGGCGATCGTGGAGGCGCGCCCAGGCGCAGACTCGATGATCTGCGATGCGACACCGACTTCGTCCAGTTTCGTCGCGACCCACTCGGCAGCAGGACGTTCGGGATGGGTCGGGTTCGAGGTGTTGATCGTGATGAGCTCGGACAGCAACGAGACGGCCTCGTCCGCGGCGGTGGGAACTAGGTTGTGGTCCATAGGGTCGTTCCTACCAGGCCGTCCCAACTTGTGGGCTGTGTCCGCGGGAGAGGTTGTATCTGCACCGGGTTGGGTCAGCGGACGCGACGACCGCGGAAGCCGGCGCTGAGCACGACGGCGAGTACCCCGATCATGAACGCGAGCAGCACGCCGATCAGCGCGGCGGTACCGCCGGGAACCGCGCTGAGCCCACTGGGGTACTCAGCGGCCGGTCGCACGTGTGTACTGCTGGGGGGCTGACTATCAGGTGTCGGCGAGGTGTTTGCTGCCGACGGTGCATTGAACGGGGCCGTGTTCAGATCCGGCCCGGGTGCGGCGAGGATCGCAGTGTTAGCCGGCGAAGTCGCGGTGACCGATGGCGTGACGGATGTGGGCGCCTGGCTGTGTGTTGTGGGTGGGGATACCGGCGGGCGAACGGGCGGGTGAACCGGTTGCGGTGGGTTGGTCGACCTGTTCTGAACGAGCCCGAGGCTGCCCAGCAGGCTGTCTAGCGCGGTCGGGACTGTCGTCTTCAGCACGGTCGGGACCGTGTTGTCCAGCAGCGCACCCAGCAGGGCGACCAGACCGACCGGATCATTGGTCGTGGCGGCCTTGCTGTGGTTCTGCTGCTGGGCGGACGTGGCTCGATCGTTCGTTTGCTGACCGTCACCATTGCCATCGGCTGACGCGGCGGGCGGTGCCACGGCCAGCACGAGAATGAAGCTGAGCAGTGCGCCGAGCAGCCAGGACAGGGCGCGTACAGACCGCGGACGGCCCATCGTGGCTCACCTCGTCCCATGCTCGACATCAGATTTTGAACCGCGGATCGGCACCCCCGAGCAGATCGCAGCGCCATCGTACGACGAATGTAAGCTCCATGTGAAATCAGAATGACAATTGCCGTCGAGCTGTTTGTAGAGCGTGCTGACGACACGGTCAAACCGAAGCCGGCTATGGGATAAACTCGCTCAGCACTCGGTCCGGGTGGCGGAATGGCAGACGCGCTAGCTTGAGGTGCTAGTGCCCTT
>JBDTDN010000182.1:0-3946 GCA_039923055.1 Jatrophihabitantaceae bacterium | reverse complement strand
CCCCCCCACAACTGCCACACATAGATGATTCGATACATCATCAGGCGACTGGTCGGGGCAGTATTCGTACTGTTCGCCGTCAGCGTCGTCACGTTCCTGATCTTCCAACTGGCACCCGCGATCTCCGGCAATTCGCCGGTCTACTACTACATCGGCAAGATCCCGTTCCCGCCCGGCTCCGCGCAGTTGAAAGCACTGGAACACCGGTTCGGGTTCGACCAGCCACTGTTCGCGCAGTACTGGCACTGGCTTCATGGGATCTTGTTCGGGCAGACCATTACCGATGGGGTGAGCACCCCCATTCATTGCGGCGCCCCGTGCCTGGGCTACTCGTTCCGGGACAACACTCTGGTCAGTAGCGAGATTGTTCGCGCGTTGCCGGTCAGTATCGGCCTCGATCTCGGCGCGGCATTCCTGTGGCTGGTGTTCGGCGTTGGAATCGGCACCATCTCAGCGCTGAAGAAGGGCAAGTTCCTCGACCGTCTCGGCATGACGATCGCCCTCGGTGGCGTGTCGCTGCCGATCTTCTTCACCGGGCCGCTGCTGCTGCTGGTCTTTGAATACAAGCTGAAATGGTTGCCGGACGTGTCGTACGCGAGCGTCTTCGACGACCCGTTGCAGTGGTTCAAGAGCATGATTCTCGCCTGGATCGCGTTGGCGTTCCTGTTTGCCGCGCTGTATGCCCGACTCACCCGCGCCACCATGTTGGAGACGATGAGCGAGGACTACATCCGTACCGCTCGCGCCAAGGGTCTGCCGCGGCGAACCGTCGTGATCAAACACGGATTGCGATCAGCGCTCACGCCCATCGTCACCATTTTCGGCATCGACCTGGGCAGTTTGATCGGAAGCACGATCATCACCGAGACCGTCTTTAACCTGCACGGCATCGGTCTGCTCTCGGTGCAGGCGATCCGCAACCAGGACCTGCCCGTCATCATGGGGGTCACGTTGATCGCCGCGTTGGTGCTGGTCGTTGCGAACATCGTCGTCGATGTCCTCTACGCGGCGCTCGATCCGCGCGTCAGTTACAGCTAGGGAGCGAACTCGACTTATGACGGCTCAACCCGTTGACGTGCAGGCCGATCCCGCGCCGGACGCATTCTTGTCCGTACGGGATCTGCGCGTGCACTTTCCCACCGATGACGGCCTGGTCAAGAGCGTGGACGGGCTCTCCTTCGACGTCGCGCGCGGACAGGTACTCGGCATTGTCGGCGAGTCCGGTTCCGGAAAGTCGGTGACCAGCCTGGCGATCCTCGGCTTGCACAAGGGTTCCCGCGCGCAGGTCAGCGGCCAAATATGGTTCGACGGCAAGGACCTGATCGCGGCAGATGAGGAAGAGATGCGCTCGCTGCGCGGCAGCGACATGGCGATGATCTTCCAGGACCCGCTGTCCTCACTGCACCCGTTCTACAAGGTCGGCGCGCAGATCAGCGAGGCCTACCGCGTGCACAACAAGGTGAGCAGGCAGGCTGCCCGCAAGCGCAGCGTCGAGATGCTCGAGTTGGTTGGCATACCCAACCCGGACAAGAGATACGACGACTACCCGCACCAGTTCTCCGGCGGGATGCGGCAGCGGGCCATGATCGCCATGGCCCTGGTGTGCAACCCAAGACTGCTGATCGCCGACGAGCCGACAACCGCGCTGGATGTCACGGTTCAGGCGCAGATCCTGGAACTGATGAAGGACCTGCAGCGCGAGTTCAACTCCGCGATCATCCTGATCACGCACGATCTGGGCGTGGTGGCCGAGACGTGTGATTCGGTGGTGGTGATGTACGGCGGACAGTGCGTCGAGAAGGGCTCGGTGAACGACATCTTCTACCGCCCTCAGATGCCGTACACCTGGGGACTGATGGGTTCGATGCCGCGGATGGATCGGACCAGACGCGCCCGACTGACACCTATCCCCGGTTCCCCGCCGTCCCTTATCCAGGTGCCACATGGATGCGTGTTCAACCCGCGCTGCTCGTTCACCGATCGGGTGCCCGAGCGCAGGTGTTTCACCGTACATCCGGATCTGTTGGAGGCCGGGCCGGAGCACAGCGCACGGTGCCACATGCCTACGGTCGAGCGCAATGAAATCTTCACGACAGAGATCGCGCCCACGCTGTGAACAAGGAGAATGCCGTACCGATGACTTCGACCGATCGGACAGACCAGACGCCGGTTCATCCCGCTGCGGCTGACTCCGAGGCGCTGCTTGCCGTGGACGGCCTGCGCAAGCACTTCCCGATCAAGCAGGGCATCTTCATCCAGCGCAAGGTAGGCGCGGTGAAGGCAGTGGACGGAATCTCGTTCTCGGTTCGTCAGGGCGAGACGCTCGGGCTGGTGGGCGAGTCCGGCTGCGGCAAGTCGACCACCGGCAGAGTGGTGACCAAGTTGCTGGAGCCGACTGCCGGCTCGATCCGTTTCCAGGGCCAAGACATCAGTGACTTCAGTCGGCGCCAGATGCGGCCACTGCGCAGTGAAATTCAGATGATCTTCCAGGATCCGTACTCCTCGCTGAACCCGCGCCACACGATCGGCACCATCGTCGGCGCCCCGTTCCATATCCAGGGCACCACCGCCGGCAAGAACATCAAGGGCGAGGTCCAGTCCCTGCTGGAGCGCGTCGGGCTGAATCCGGAACATTACAACCGCTACCCGCACGAGTTCTCCGGCGGCCAGCGCCAGCGGATCGGGATCGCGCGGGCGCTGGCGCTACGTCCAAAGCTGATCATCTGCGACGAGCCGGTATCTGCGCTGGACGTGTCCGTGCAGGCGCAGGTCGTCAACCTGCTCGAGGACCTGCAACACGAGTTCAATCTGACGTACATCTTTATCGCGCACGACCTATCCGTGGTGCGGCACATCTCCGACCGGGTGGCCGTCATGTACCTCGGCAAGATCATGGAACTGGCCGAACGGGACACGCTCTACGCCGAACCGATGCACCCGTACACGCACTCACTGATGTCAGCGGTGCCGGTGCCGGACCCCGCGAAGGAGGGTCGCCGCGAGCGGATCCTGCTGATCGGTGACCTGCCCAGCCCGATCAACCCGCCCTCTGGTTGCGTGTTTTACACTCGCTGCCCGAAGTACCGGGAGATTCTGACCGAGACAGAGCAAGAGCGGTGCCGCACTGAGGTGCCGAGCTTGGATGAGAAGGGGATCGGTCACTTCGCGGCCTGCCACTTCCCCGAGGTGCGAGCAGACATCGCGGCCGCCGAAGACCTCGGCGTCGCATCCGGCCAGGTCACACTTGATGATCTCGCCGGAGGCCAGCCCAGCGGGGGAGCGATCTCGCTCGAGAAGCCGTAGTCTGCCGACCCGGTAGCGTCTTGGCTGTGAATGATCGACGGATGCTGCTGGTCCATGCCCACCCGGACGACGAGACGATCGGGTCCGGTGCCGTGATGGCGCGCTACGCCGCCGAGGGCGCGTCGGTGACCCTGCTGACGTGCACGCTCGGTGAACTCGGCGAGATCCTGGTGCCGGAGCTCGCCGGATTGGCGGCCGACCGCGCCGATCAGCTCGGGGGTTACCGGGTCAGCGAGTTGGCGGCGGCGATGCGCGCCCTCGGCGTCACCGATCACCGCTTTCTCGGCGGCGCCGGTCGCTGGCGCGACAGCGGGATGATCGATACACCCGGCAACGACGACGAGCGGGCGTTCTGGCGGTGCGCGAAGGACGCGGACCTGTTCGACGAAGCGGTCGATCAGGCTGTCGCGGTGATCCGCGAGGTACGTCCGCAGGTGCTCATCACGTACGACGAGAACGGCGGCTACGGCCACCCGGACCACATCATGGCGCACCGGGTCGCGATGGCAGCGGCTGCTCGGGCGACGGAACCCGTAGGCGAAGGTGAGCCCTGGACGATCGACAAGATCTACTGGACGGCGATGCCGAAACCCGTCATCCAGAAGGGGATCGACGCACTGAAAGCCTCCGGGGAGCCGAATTT
>JBDTDN010000181.1:0-2969 GCA_039923055.1 Jatrophihabitantaceae bacterium | reverse complement strand
GAATTTCGTCGCACCAGCGGCCAAGCAGCTGATCAGGTCGGGTTCGGCAGATCCACGTCCGCCTCCAGTGCGGATTCGGTAGCGATCACGTGCAGCACGGCGTTGATCAGCGCCAGATGGGTAAAGGCCTGCGGGAAGTTGCCGAGTTGCTGACCGGTGTGGGTGTCGATCTGCTCGGCGTACAACTCGAGGGGGCCGGCGAGCGCGAGCAGCTTCCCGCAGAGCTTGCGGGCGCGCTCGTGCTCGCCGATCTCCGACAGCGCCGACACCAGCCAGAACGAGCAGATCGTGAACGAGCCCTCGGCGCCGGAGAATCCGTCGTCGGTCTGTTCGGCCCGGTACCGCATGACCATGCCGTTCTCGGTCAACTCGTCGGCGATCGCGTTCACCGTAGCGACGATGCGCGGATCATCCGGTGGCAGGAAGCGGACCAGCGGTGTCAGCAGCAAGGACGCGTCCAGCGCCTTGGTGCCGTAGTGCTGGGTGAACACACCGCGGTCGTCCACGCCGTGTTCGAGGATGTCGGCCCTGATCTGCTCTGCGGCTTTGGCCCACTCGGCCGCCGCCGCGTCGTGGCCGATCATCGTGGCCAGCCTCGCGCCGCGGTCGGCGGCTACCCAGCACATGATCTTGGACGACGTGAAGTGCTGGAGCCTGCCGCGCACCTCCCAGATGCCGGCATCAGGTTCGCGCCAGTGCTTGAGCGCGGCCTGTACCTGCTTGGCCAGGATCGGCCAGATTCGGCCGTCCAGGTGATCGGCGGCCTTGGTGTGCAGGTATACCGAGTCCAGCAACGCCCCCCAGACATCGTGCTGCTGTTGAGTGCTTGCTGCGTTGCCGATCCGGACCGGACGCGAATCGGCATAGCCGGGCAGATGATCGAGTTCGTATTCGGTGAGGTCACGCTCGCCACCGATGCCGTACATGACCTGCAGGTCCTCGTCCCTCTCAGCGACGTCGGCGATGAAGGAGAAGACGTCCACGGCCTCCCAGTCGTAACCGAGCGAATACAGGCCCCACAACGCGAACGTGCCGTCCCGGATCCAGCTGAAGCGGTAGTCGTAGTTGCGGTTTGCCACCCAGGGTCTCCGGCAACGACGTCGTGGACGCCGCACAGATCGCGCCGGTCGGGGAGTACATCAAGCCCTTCAGGGTAAGGGCGCTTCGTTGTAAATAGCTGCGCCACGGATGATCGGGGAACTTGCCACGCGTAAGCCAGTGCTGCCAGTGGTGGGCCGTCCAGACGAGTCGGTCGTAGGCCTCGCCGTAGGTCGTGGGCGGCGGTGTGCGGCCCCAGGACAGCGCGACGTAGCGGGTGTCGCCCTCCTTGAGCAGCGTGCGGGCGCTGGCCCGGCCGCCTTCGAAGCCCAACCGCAGGTCGGTGGTGAGCGTCAGCGTCTGGTCCAGGTTGTCCGCGCGGGCTTGGCCCTGGTGGTAGATGCGGTCGGTGTAGTTCCAGCGGACCATCGAACGGCCGTAATCCGGCACCGGTTCGCATTCGACGACGGTCTGCACTTCTCCTTTGACGCAGCGGATCGTTCGCAGCAGGGTGTGCTCGGCCTCGTAATCGGTCGGCGTGCGGCGCTGGGTGTTGGATACCTCGTTCTCGTGTCGCCACGGCCCGAGCAGCAGGACGTCCCGGACGATGAGCCAACCGGTCTCGGTGCCCCAGCTGGTCTCCAGGATCATCGTGCCCGGCAGATAGCGGCGGGCGACCGGGACGGAGAAATCCGAGGGCGAGATGCGAAAGCTGCCTGCGTGCCGGCCGAGGATCGCGCCGAAGATGCTCGGGGAGTCCATCCGCGGCAAACACATCCAGTCGACGACTCCGCCCGGGCTCACCAGTGCGGTCGTCTCACCGTCGGACAGGAAGCCGTAGTCGCCGATCGGGACGGTGTGCGGATTCGACGTGCTGGTGGGCAGATAGGCGGGTGCGGCTGGATCAGCATCCATATCGACCAGCGTTCTCCCTTTTGTGATGCTGCTCAACTCCCGACCGGCTGTGTCGCGCTGCGAACTTGCGGCAGCGTCCGGCCCAGTTGCCGTAAGCGCAGCACGCGCGCGGCTCGACGCAGCCCGTACTGCAGCCACGCGCAGGCGACCAGGACAACGACGCCCACGATCCCGTCCAGCCAATAGTGATTGGCCGTCACAACGACAACGAGCACCGTGAGGACCGGATGGACCACGACCAGCCAACGCCACTGGCCGCGCCCGATCCGCACCACGTACCACGCGATCAGTACGGCCCAGACGACGTGCACCGACGGCATCGCCGACAGCTCGTCCGCGTCCAGACCGAGGTTGTACACCGACTGTCCGTACCGTGCCGCGGTGTCCACGAAACCGCCGCCCAGCAGGCGCGGTGGCGCGACCGGAATCAGCTGGATCAGCAAGCACGCCAACGTGGTCAACGCAAGGGTCGTTCGCGCGGGACCGTAGTCGTCGCGGTGACGCACGAACAGCCAGATCAGGAACACGAACAGCGCAGTGAAGTGCATGGTCGCGTAGTAGAGGTTGGCAGCCTGGACGAGCGCGGGATGCCCGATGACATGGCTCTGCATGCTGAGTTCGGACGGCAGATGCAAATTGTGCTCGACGCGTTCGATCCAGGCCGACCGACTGAACGCCCCGGACGTGCCGGTCACCGAGATCTCCCCGGCAAGCTGCCACACCGAGTAGAGCGCGGCGATCAGGAACGACTCGGTGGCGAACGGGGTCAGGCGTCGGACCCGGTCCACCGGCGCGTAGCGCATCCCGATCGCGATCATCCCCAGCGCGGCCGCGAGAATCGCGGCCTGCTGCCAGGTCAGGGCGATGTTGTGCACGCGCCCACTATGCCGGTACGGAATTGCGATGCGCCTGTCGGTGTTGCCGGTTACGTTGACGCCCGGGCAACGCCGGACTGGAAGCGGACCGATGACGCGACGCAGTTGGTCGCTGTTCGCGGCGATGTGCCTGATCTGGGG
>JBDTDN010000180.1:0-3109 GCA_039923055.1 Jatrophihabitantaceae bacterium | reverse complement strand
GGCAACCCTGATCGACGCCTACCAACAGTGCGATGCGGTCACCGACCGCCCCAGCATTGTCTTCGCCTACACGGTCAAGGGGAATGGGCTGCCGATCGCCGGCAACCCCCGAAACCACGCAGCTCTGACGTCCACCCAGCAGATCGCTTCGCTGCGCGACTCTCTCGGCATGACAGCCGCCACCGAGTGGGATCGGCTCGACCCGATGACCCCCGCCGGCGCATGGGCCGCAGCCAGGCAGGCGGCACTCCGCCGCCAACCCGGAATACCAAAGCGGCGGATCCTCATTCCCGAATCCGCCGACATCCGCCCCCGGCAGTCGACCTCGACCCAGGAGGCCTTCGGTCACGTCCTGGTCGGCCTATCCCGGGACACGGAGGTCGGCCGATACCTCGTCACCACCGCACCCGACGTCGCGACCTCCACCAACCTGGCCGGATTCATCAACCGCACAGGCGTATTTGCGCCGGCAGAACGACGCAACTGGCACACCGACCCGATGCTGCGCTGGACCGAGACCCCCAGCGGACAGCACATCCCGCTCGGCATCAGCGAAATGAACCTATTCCTGCTGCTCGGTCAACTCGGACTATCCGACGACCTTTCCGACCAGCCACTTCTGGCAATCGGCACCGTCTACGACCCATTCGTCTGCCGCGGGCTGGACGCCTTCATCTACTCCGTCTACTCCGGCGCCCGCTTCATCATCGCCGGAACACCCTCCGGCATCACGCTCGCGCCCGAAGGCGGCGCGCATCAATCCACAATCACCGCATCCATCGGCCTCGAACTACCTGGCACCACATTTATCGAGCCCGCTTACGCAGGTGCGCTCGACTGGCTCTTGTGCGACGCACTCGGACAGATCGCCGGCCGCCCTTCGAACAGTACGGACGAGGTCGCCCAGAACGGTGCCTACTACTTCAGGCTGACAACCCGGCCGATAGATCAGCTTCCCTTCGATGCGGCGAGGGCACGGCTTGGAGATGCCGTACTCCGACGTCAGGTTCTGGCGGGGGCCTATCTGCTCGTCGACGCCCGGGAACTCGCTCGTGCTGGGGCCCCGGTCGTCCAACTCGCCGCATCGGGTGCCGTGATGCCGGAAGTCCTGCAAGCGGCCGCCGACCTCGCCAGTGAGGGCATCGCTGCGAACGTCGTCGATGTGACGTCCCTCGACCGGCTTTACAGCGCCTGGCAAGGAACCTTGCGTCAAGGGCTTCGCACCGCCACCACACCCTCGGAACCGGGCGCCCTCCGCGCCGCGTTCACCCAACGGGTCCCTGTCGTCACCGTGCACGACGCCGCATCACACACCATGGCGTGGCTCGGATCTGCACTCGGGGCCAGCAGCGTTCCGCTCGGCGTCGACCAGTTCGGTCAATCCGGGTCAGTTGCAGATCTCTACGAAATGCACGACCTGCTCCCCGGCTCCATCGTCAACGCAGCCCTGGCCGCGCTATCGCTGGCCTGATCCACAGATCGCGGCTGCCCGATCGCGGGACCGGTCCGCTTTCTCAGAAGTGGCGACGACAGACCACGATCAACAGACTCGGGCACGGGGCTCTGCCGATCGGCGCACGCTCCACCGTCATAGGTCGCACTCGCTCGATCGCCTGCAGGACGTCCGCGGAGCGATCGTTTTCCGATCGATTCACAGCGCCACTGCGCCTGCCAGCGCGTTAGCAGAAACGCCGGCGCGCAACAGGCCCGCAGTCACCACGTCAACCTGCACGCCCAGAATTCGGCTGAACTCCTCGGCAATGCCAGAAACCCGCAGCAGATCGTTGCCGCCGGTTTGCTAAAGTTCGACGAGCACGTCGATGTCACTGAACGAGGTCACGTCGCCGCGGGCCACCGAGCCGAACAATCGTGGGTTACTCGCGTCGTAGCGGCGCAACACCTCATCGAGTGCGCCGCGGTGCTCCTGCCCGGTGCGCGAGTGACTCGACAGTGGCACTCATGGTTCGAGGATACCGAGGACGTCGGCCGTTGCGATGCATCGGATCGTCACGTTGGCATTGAAGCGCGGCGACATTCGACTCAATGGCCGACGGCCTGCAGCACAATCCCTATCGGCATGCTGACCAAGAGCAGGGCGACGATGATTCGGGTCGTCAAGAGGGGCCAGCCGGGTCGGGCGTGGCGGATCGCGTACAGCACCAGCACGAGTGTGGCGACCAGCAGTGCAGCGCCGGCGTAGAGCAGGGGCTTTACGTCCAGCAGGGTCCCGGCGACAACCGCCAGGTTGCCGAGATTCCACCCGAACAGTTCGGCGCCCGAGATCCGTCGAGGGACGTCACCATCGGTCAGGCCGGCTTGCGCCAGGCCGAGGACCGCCTGGGCGACGCCGGCGACCAGGACGATGTAGGCGACGGCCCAGCTGCTGTGGTAGCTGGCAGCTCGGGCCATCGCGGCCGAAAGGAGACCGCCGGCGATCACGAAGGCGCCGCCCACCACTACGAACGGCCCGGCCGAGGAGCGGGCCAATACGCCAGGATGGATCACGAACGATGCCATAGGAACGAGTGTATGGAGCAAAGTTCGCGGACCCGGGCGGGTTGTCGTCCGCATCACCCTTGACGGACCGGTGGCGAAGCAGCCAACACCAGCCATGGTCCCGGCACCTACCCCATCGTGCATCTGTTGGGCGACGATCGCCGCGTCGCCGAGGTCACCGCAATCCGGCATCACCCCGACGCCCGCCGCACCCGACCCGGCTGCTCGTCACGAGATCGACGCACTTTCGGGCGAACCGGGGCGATCGGGACAAGCTGTCAGGTACGGAAGCTGCGCGGCCGGCGGCTCCAGGTGACTGCCACCACCCCGACAAGGCATAGTTGGCGCCGTGCAAACCGTATCGATGACCTGGCAGCACGCCGGCGAACTCGCCGTCGTGCTGGCGGTCGGCGGCGGGCTGATGTCCCGGTCCCGCAGCGCCAAGGTGCGGGCAGTCGGCGCGTTCGCGCGGGAAGCGGCGATGATCGGCGTGCTGTACGGCCTGTGGCAGCTGGCCGGCCGGCTGAACGGGCTGTCCACCGACGGCGCACTGGGACGGGCACAGTGGATCCAGCAGGTCCAGTCCGATATCCATCTGCCGTCCGAGCCGAGC
>JBDTDN010000179.1:0-3531 GCA_039923055.1 Jatrophihabitantaceae bacterium | reverse complement strand
CATCACTGGACCGGCCGGCTGCGGCGCGTCGTTGGGCAACGATTGCCCAGCCGAGTCGACGAGCGCAGCGTTGATCCCATACGCGCTCACCGAGCAGATCTGGGCAGCGGTCGAGCGCAATACGTAGGAGGTGTTCAGCCAGCCGGAGCTGTCCAGGTCAGGCTCGGTATGCGTCGACGCGAGGGTGAAGTCCGAGGCGGTGCATTGCTTGGTTCCGGCGGAAGCGCCGACCCGCGCCGGGAACGGGACTGTTGTCTGGACTGGCATCACGCCGGTCGGGTTCCACGGGACGACCGACAGCGCCGGATGTGCGACCGGGGTCGCGTTACCGTGCCGACCGATCAGTATGGCCCCACCAGCGATCACGGCGACCGTCACCACACTGGCTGCGACGGCCAGGACCAGGCTGCTCCGTGAACGGGCTGACGACGAACTCGGCACCGTCAACTCCCCCACTGTCGGCGGCTGTGTCTGGGCGCCGCGCCAACGGTCGGCATAGCCGCGCAGCCTTGCATCCACATCAGGTTCGGTCATCGGTAGTCCTCTCCGAGCGCGTCGCGCAGCCTGTCCCTGGCCTGCGACAGGGTCGCTTTGACGGTCCCCTCGGCGCAGCCCATGACGGCTGCGACCTCAGCGACAGGAAGATCCAGGAAGTAGTGCAGCGCCACCGCCAGTCGCTGCCGCGGGGCGAGGGCACGGACGGCTCGCTCCAGATCGAGTTCGGCGGGCTGCTGCCAGACCGGCGTGTCCAGTAGTTCACGATGGGAGTGGCTGCGCCTATGGGCCTTGCGGGCCTGGTCGGCGACGATCGCCAGCAACCAGTTACGCAGTGAGCCGCGGGCCTGGTCGTATTGGCCGAACTTGCGCCAGGCGCCCGAGAGCGCCTCCTGCAGCACGTCGTCGCGATCGGCATCCGGGGCGAGCCGGGCAGCCAGATGTGCCATCGCTGGCAGGTGCGGAGCCACGAGGTCGGTGAAGTCATCACGCACGGCAGCCCTCGGCGACAGGACGGCGTCAGATGTACCCACACCCTGGTCTACCCGTCGAGGCACCCGTCAGGTTTAGCCCATCATTGCCGGGTCGGCTAGATCGTCCCGCGCTGCGCGCGTCATGAGCGATGCGATGCAGGAAGATCGCGAACCCTGTCGGCGTTGGTGAATAGACGTGAGCTCCTTACCGAACGTCCCGCTGTCCTTGCTCGATCTCGCACCGGTCGGCGTCGGCGCCACCACGACCGAGGCACTCGCCTCGACGATCGCGCTCGCCCAACGCGCGGACGAACTCGGCTACACGCGGTTCTGGGTCGCCGAACACCACGGCATGCCGGGCATCGCCAGTTCCGCGCCGGCCGTCCTGATCGGGGCGGTGGCCGCAGCGACGCAACGCATTCGGGTCGGCTCCGGCGGCGTGATGCTGCCCAACCACGCCCCGCTTGTGATCGCCGAACAGTTCGGGACGCTCGCAGCACTGCACCCGGGCCGCATTGATCTAGGACTCGGACGGGCGCCCGGGACCGATCCGCGCACCGCTGCGGCCTTGCGGCTCTCGGCCAAGCCGCAAGGAGCGGATGACTTCCCCGAGCAGTTGGGTGAGCTGGCCTGCTTCCTGGCCGGCGAGTTCCCGGAAGGACACCCTTACGCCGCAGTGCGTTCGGTTCCGCACGCTGCCCAGCAACCACCGATCTGGCTGCTCGGTTCGAGCCTGTACAGCGCCGAACTGGCTGGCCTGCTCGGGCTGCCGTTCGCGTTCGCACACCACTTCAGCGGCACGCACACCCTGCCGGCGCTGGCCCGCTACCGCGAGTCGTTCCGTGCCGGCCGCACCCTGGACGAGCCCTACGCGATCGTCACCGTCCAAGCTGTGTGCGCGCCCACGGATGAGCAGGCGAACCGCATCGCGCTGCCGGCCGCACTGTCGTTCCTGCACCTGCGGCAAGGCCGTCCCGGTGCGTTGCCGACGCCGGAGCAGGCCGCCGCGTATCCGTGGACGGAGATGGAGCGGGACTTCGTCGAACAGCGTCGCGTCGGCCAGGCCATCGGCGCTGCTGACACCGTCCGCGACGCGCTGACGGACCTGCTGACCGCGACCGCCGCGAACGAGTTGATGATCAGCACCCAGGTGTACGACCTCGATGACCGACTCCGGTCGATAACCCTGGTCCGGAATCTGTTCGGCGAACTTCCTGCGGGCTTGCAACAGACCTGATCCGCCGCGCGTCAGACTGTTGCCATGCCGGACCGACGTTGGATCGCCGCTGCCGCCCTGCTGATGCTCGCGGGGTGTTCGACGGGTGCGCCGATGGACGCGACCACCAGTGCGAACAATTCCTCGGCCATCAAGTCGACATCGATACACCCCACCGCACCCACGAGCACGCCACGTACCACGCCCGCCACCACCTCGACCACTCCGCCGGCGAGCAGGACAGCCGCTCAGGTGTTCGCAGCGATGAGCGAGGCTCAACGCGTCGGGCAACTGCTCATGGTCGACTGCCCGAGCGGCTACGTGGCCGATGCGACGGTCGCGGCAATCACGCGGGACGGCGTCGGGTCGGTGATCCTGGACGGCACCAGCGACAAGAGCGTGAGCCAGACGGCCGCCATCACCGCCGCCCTGCAGCAGAGTGCGCCCGCGAGTGTGCAACTGTTCGTCTCGACGGATCAAGAGGGCGGGCTGGTGCAGCGGCTGCAGGGTCCGGGCTTCACCCGCATCCCCAGCGCCGTCGACCAGGGTCAGACCGATCCGGTGGACCTGCGCACCGCGACGGCGGCCTGGGCCACGCAACTGAAGGCCGCGGGCGTCAACGTCGACCTCGGACCGGTACTGGACACCGTGCCGACCGGTGGCGGATCCAACCCGCCGATCGGCGACCTGGATCGCGAGTATGGAAGTACCCCGGCCGTCGTCACCAGTCATGGCCTGGCCGTGTTGAGCGGCCTCACTGACGCCGGGGTGGATGCGACCGTCAAGCACTTCCCCGGCCTGGGCAGGGTCGCGGGTAACACCGACACCACCTCGGGCGTCAAGGACACGATCACCACCCGGATCGATCCGTACCTGGCTCCGTTTGCGGCGGCGATCAAGGCCGGTGTCCCGTTTGTGATGATGTCGACAGCGATCTACACCCGGATCGACCCGAACAACCCGGCCGCGTTCTCGCGCACGATCCTCACCGGGCTGCTGCGCAACACGTTGGGCTTCACGGGGGTCGTGATCAGCGACGACCTCGGCGCGGCGGCTCAGGTCGCGTACTTGTCACCGGGCCAGCGTGCGGTGGCATTCGTGGCGGCCGGTGGCGACATGGTCCTGACCGTCGACGCGACGCTGGCGCCGGAGATGACCGCGGCGCTGCTGACCAAGGCGAACGCGGATCCGGCGTTCAAGGCATTGGTGGACGCCGCGGCGCGGCGCGTCCTACAAGCCAAGCAGGCACGCGGGCTGCTGCACTGATCCGGCCACCTGTCCAGCACGAAGTCGATGATCAACTGAGGGTTACGGCTGTCACGCGACCAGTACCCTCACTTGATCATG
>JBDTDN010000178.1:0-5629 GCA_039923055.1 Jatrophihabitantaceae bacterium | reverse complement strand
GTGCGGTTGGCCAGGTCCAGCAGGCTGGCCAGCGTGGTCGTCTTGCCCGAACCGGTGGGGCCGGTGACCAGGACCAGGCCACGGGGCAGCGAGGCGAACTTGGCGATCTGCTCGGGGATGCCCAGTTCGTCCAGGGGCTTGATGTCGTGCGGGATCGCCCGCAGCACTGCACCGTAGGCATTGCGCTGCTGGAACAGGTTGACCCGGAAGCGGCTCAGGCCGGCGACGTCATAGGCCAGGTCGAACTCGAGGTCGGTCTCAAAGCGCAGCCACTGCTCGGGCGTGAGGATCGAGCGGACCAGCTTCGCGGTGTCCTCGGCGGTCAGGTCTGCGTAGTCCGGCAGAGCAGTGAGGTCGCCGTGGATGCGGATAGTCGGCGGTGCGTTAACGGTCAGGTGTAGGTCCGAGCCGCCCGCGTTGATCAGCGCGACGAGCATAGTGTCCAGGGCGTCGCGGGCGCTGTCGGTGTCACTGCCAGCGTGACTGCTGTTGGTGTGGTTACTGCCGACTGTGCCGGTCGTTGCCGCATCTGCCACGTCGAGGTGGTTCAGGACCGCGGTCTGGCTCGTTGCGTCCACGCCTACATCCTTTGGCTACTGCGCCGCTGGCCCCCACCAAGCGATCACGTCTGACTTCACGCAGACTTTATACTGATCCGAACATGAAATACAATCTGTGTGAAGAAAAAGTTTGCAGCGTTACCAAAACGTAGCTAGATACCCATATAAAAGAGGGAAAAATGGTTGTTTGATCATGGTCCTGATTGGCCCAAAACAGACATATGGTCCGTGTTAAGTCATCAGACTAAGCCAGCAATCAGAGCGGATTGCGCGTGATCAACAGAGCCGAGGGGTCGAATGCCGACCGCTACCCTGCGTTGATCACGAAGCACGGTTGGGCCAGGGGTCAGACGGCGACGCGGAGCACCTCGGCCAGGGACGTCTCCCCGAGGGCTGCTTTGCGCAGTCCGTCCACTCGCAGGACGTCCATGCCCTCAGCAATGGCCACTCGCTGGATCTCGTGCGCCGACGCGTGCGCCACGGCGAGCCGTTCGACCTCTTCGCTCACCGGCATGACCTCGTGCAGCGCGATCCGTCCGCGATAGCCGGTGTTGCTGCACGATCGACAGCCGACCGGATGCCACAGCTGAGTCGGCGCCAGAACCAACTCGTACGGCCACCGGGCCGCGGTCAGTTCGTCCGTCGTCGGCACATACGCCTTTTTGCACCACTGGCACAGCCGGCGGGCCAGTCGCTGGGCCATGACACAGTCCAGCGAGGATCCGACCAGGAACGGCTCGATGCCCATCTCGACCAGTCGGGTGACGGCCGAGGGTGCGTCGTTCGTGTGCAGCGTCGAAAGCACGAGGTGGCCGGTGAGCGCCGCCTCGATCGCGAGTTGGGCCGTCACCTGGTCGCGAATCTCACCGATGAGCACGATGTCGGGGTCAGAGCGCAGGATCGCCGGCAGCACCGCGGCGAAGGTCAGGCCGGCCTTGTGGTTCACCTGAACCTGGTTGACGCCGGGCAGCCGGTACTCGACCGGGTCCTCCACGGTGATGACGTTGACCTCGGGCTTGCTGATCTGGGTGAGCGTTGCGTAGAGCGTCGTCGACTTGCCCGACCCGGTCGGCCCGGTGACCAGCAGCATGCCGTGCGGCTTGCCGAAGGACGTCGAGAACCGTTCGTAGTTGGCGGGACTGAAGCCCAGGCTCTTGAGCTCGAGGTCGATGCCGCCGGTGTCCAGCACACGCAGCACGACCTTCTCGCCCCACACCGTCGGCAGGGTGGCGACCCGAAGGTCGACGTCGCGGCTGCCGATCTTGACGGTGATCCGGCCGTTCTGGGGCACGCGTCGCTCGGTGATGTCGACGTTCGACATGATCTTCAACCGACTGATCAGCGCCGACTGCAGCGCGCGGGGGACAGTATCGACCTCGTGCAGCACACCGTCGATGCGGTAGCGAACCCGCAGATCGCCCTCGGCCGGTTCCAGGTGCAGGTCCGACGCACGGTTCTCGATCGCCTGCTCGATGAGGGAGTTGACGTACTTGACGATCGGCGCCTCGTCATTGACTGCCGTCAGCGAGCTCAGGCTGGACAGACTGGCGTCAGTGACCAGACTGGCGGCGACATCGTCCAGGTCGGTCTCTGAACGCTGAAACCGGTCCAGGGCCTTGGTCAACTCGTCCCGGGCGACGACGACCGGCCGCACCAGCAGCCCGGTCGCGGCGCGGACGTCGTCCAGGGCCAACACATCACCCGGGTCGGCCAGCGCGACGACGATCTCGGTGTCATCGATCGCGATGCCGAGAACCCGATGCCGGCGAGAGAGCGCGACCGGGATCTTGGCGGTTGCGGCGGCGTCGATCGGGTAGGTGCCCAGGTCGACGCTCTTGAGCCCGTACGCCTCGGCGAGTGCCTCGGCCAACTCGACTTCGGTGACTACTTGCTGGTCGAGCAGCACGTCACGGAGCGGGCGGCCGCTGTCGTCGGCTGCCTGTGCCGCATCCGCCAGCACTTCTGCGCTCAGCCCACGCATGCGCAGTGCATCCAGCACCGGTCCGTAGGTCTGGTACATCGTTGGCCCCGCCGTCGGTGGAGTGAACTCTCTAGGTGCGCTTGAGCCTAGTCGAGGAACCGGGCGTGGGCGCGGCGACGGCGCTACCTGCTCAGCCGGTGATGTACTGCTCCAGTTGACCGCGGTCCTGCTCGAGTTGGTTCATCCGACTGGAGACGACGTCGCCGATCGAGACGAGCCCGACCAGAGCCTGCTCGTCGAGGACCGGCATGTGCCGGATGCGGCGTTCGGTCATGGTGGTGGCGATGTCGTCGATGTCATCCTCGGGCCCGCAACTGACGACGGTGGCGGTCATGATGTCGGCGACGGAGCCGGCGAGGACATCGGCGCCCGCGTCGTTCAGGCGGCGCACGATGTCACGCTCGGAGACGATTCCTGCCACGTGTGTGCCGTCCATGACCACGAGTGCACCGATTTTGTGCTGGGTGAGCAAGGCGACCAGGTCCTTGACCGTGCCACTGGGGCTGATCGTCACGACCTCCGTCCCGGTGTGTGCGGGCTTGTTTCGCAGGATGTCCGAGATCTTCATGCGTTCCCCTCACTGGTGTTCGGGTCCACGCTAGTCAGGGTTGCGGCGAATGTCGCGTTTCCTCGGCTGCGATCTTGATACGCCGGGCCGCCAGACGACTAATACGTATGACGATCGATGGGTCGGCCGTCAACGGAAGTCACGGGAACTGGGACGGATGCCCAGATGCAGTCGCTCGATCCGCTCGGCCAGCACGTTGACGACGCCGGTACCAGCGCCGTCTGCGGTGGCCGGAGTGCAGGTGCGTTCGAGCATGCCGCGGATCAGCAGCCCGCCGGACTCGCGCGCGACCCGCCGGTGCCGCGCCCACACCGCCTCCGGGACGATGACGTTCACCATGCCCGTCTCGTCCTCCAGGTTCAGGAAGGTGACCCCGCGTGCGGTGGCTGGTCGCTGCCGGTGCGTGACGACGCCGCCGACCGTGACGCGCGTACGGTCCGGGACGACCTTCACCGCGGCAGCCGTGATGATGCCCAGCGCCGCCAGTCGGGGACGGATCAGCGCGGTGGGATACGTGGTTGTGGTGATGCCGGTGGCCCACATGTCCGCGATCAGTTGCTCGGGTTCGGTCATGGTCGGGATGCCGCCCGGCGCTTGCTCGGTATAGATGTCCACGTCCAGTTGGCCGGGGCGGGCGGCGGCGGCAGCACCCGCGCTCCACAGTGCCTGCCGCCGGGAGCCGCCGAAGTCGGAGAATGCCCCGGCGGTGGCCAGCGCCTCGAGCTGATCGGCCGACAGCCCGATCCGCCGCGACAGATCGGCCATCGACGCGTACGGGCCGAGCGAGCGCTCGGCGACCATCCGCTCGGCGAGCGCGTCCCCGATCGTCCGCACGCTGGACAACCCCAACCGGACGGCCGGCTGGACCGGCGCCCCGCAGCACCCCGATTGTGCAATTTTGACACCGCGTGAGGGGGTGAGAATTGCACGATCGGGGGGTTCGAGCGTCGCGCCGGCCCCGGAGAGCGCCAGCGACGGCGGTCGGACCTGGACGCCGTGCCGGCGGGCGTCCTGCACCAGCGACTGCGGTGAGTAGAAGCCCATCGGCTGAGCGTTGAGCAGTGCCGCGCAGAACGCCGCCGGGTAGTGCCGCTTGAGCCAACTGGACGCGTACACCAGCAGTGCGAACGAGATGGAGTGCGATTCGGCGAACCCGAATGCAGCGAAAGCCTTGATCTTCTCGTAGATCGCATCGGCAGTGGCGCCGGAGATGCCGTTCGCGGCCATCCCTTCGTAGAGTCGGATACGCAGCACGTCGATGCGGTCGCGCGAGCGTTTGGAGCCCATCGCCCGCCGCAACTGGTCGGCCTCGGCAGGGGTGAAATCGGCGACGGCGATGGCGAGTTGCATCAACTGCTCCTGGAACAGCGGGATGCCCAGCGTGCGTTTGAGCGGACCTTCCAGTCGTGGGTGTGGATAGGTGACCGGCTCCAGGCCCTGTTTGCGGCGGATGTACGGATGCACCGAATCGCCCTGGATCGGGCCGGGGCGGATCAGCGCGATCTCGATGGCCAGGTCGTAGAAGTTGCGCGGCCGCAGGCGGGGGAGCGTGGCCATCTGCGCGCGCGACTCGACCTGGAAGACCCCGATCGTGTCGGCCTCGCAGAGCATGTCATAGACGCAGGGTTGCTCCTTGGGGATGGAGTCCAGATCGTAGGCGATCCCGTGCCAGTCCTTGATCAACTCGAAGCTGTAGCGCAGCGCCGACAGCATCCCCAGCCCGAGCAGGTCGAACTTCACCAGGCCGATCTCGGCGCAGTCGTCCTTGTCCCACTGCAGTACGGTGCGCCCTGGCATCCGGCCCCACTCGACCGGGCAGACCTCGATCACCGGACGGTCGCACATGACCATCCCGCCGGAGTGGATGCCCAGATGCCGTGGGGCGTTCTGCAGTTCTGCCGCCAACTCCTTCACCGCCGCGGGTGTGTCCGTCAGATCGTCTTCCGTCGTGTGTCCTTCCTGTTCGCGGTCGGCTTCGGTCGTCCAGTAGTAGCTGCGCTCGATGTCCTTGCTCCAGGCGTCCTGCTGGCCTGGGGAGTAGCCCAGCGCGCGGGCGATGTCGCGTACCGCGGACTTGGGGCGGTAGCTGATGACGTTGGCAACCTGGGCGGCGTGCTCACGTCCGTGCTTGGCGTACACGTACTGGATGACCTCTTCACGACGGCCGGACTCGATGTCGATGTCGATGTCCGGTGGATCACCGCGTTCGGGCGTCAGGAACCGTTCGAACATCAACTCGTAGTAAACGGCGTCGACGGCAGTGACTTCCAGTGCGTAACAGACAGCCGAGTTCGCCGCCGATCCCCTTCCCTGGCACAGGATCCCGCTCTCGCGGCAGAACCTGACGAGGTCCCAGACCACGAGGAAGTAGCCGGGAAAGTGCAGTTGCTCGATGATCTCCAACTCGTGTTCGAGCATCGTGTACGCGCGCGCCTCGTGCTCCTTGCCGGCGAACCGTTTGACGGCCCCACGCCGGGTGAGCTCGCGCAGGTACGTCATCTCGGTGTGCCCGTCCGGGCA
>JBDTDN010000177.1:0-10326 GCA_039923055.1 Jatrophihabitantaceae bacterium | reverse complement strand
CCAAAGCGTGAGCGTGGCCGCCCGATGTGCCTTGTGCAGCCTCAGGAACACGATCGGTGACTCTTCCTCCGGCTCGAACCCGACGAGCAGAACTGCCGGCGCGGCCTCAAGCGACTGGTAGGAGACGTGCTGCGGGGTGACGCCGGCGACATGGGCGGCGAGGAAGTCGAGTTCCTCGGCACTGACGGGGCGGGCGCGGAAATCGATGTCGTTCGTTGCTAGTGCCAGCCGGGCGAACTTGGCGTAGGCGTAGGCGTCCTCTTCGGTGAGCCGGCCCCCGGGCAGCACCCCGACCCCACCTCGGTCGAGGGCCTGCCGTAACCCGATGGCGGCGCGTTCGAGGGCGGCGGGCCAGCTCGTCTGGACCAGTTGGCCTGAAGCGTCGCGGATCAGTGGGACGGTGAGCCGGTCGGGCAGCGTCGGGTAGCGGAACGCCCAGCGGCCCTTGTCACAGTTCCACTCCTCGTTGACCTGCGGGTCCTCGCCGGCCATCCGGCGGGTGACCTTGCCGCGCCGGAAATCGGTACGTTGGGCACATCCGGACGCGCAGTGCTCGCAGATCGAATCGATGGAACGCAGGTCGAACGGGCGGGCCCGGAATCGGTAGGAGGCGCTGGTGAGCGCGCCGACTGGGCAGATCTGGATCGTGTTGCCGGAGTAGTAGGACTGGAACGGCTCTTCTTCGCTGGTGCTGATCTCCTGCTGCCAGGCGCGGTCGAACATGTCCAGGAACGGGTCGCCGGCGATCTGTTCGGAGAATCGGACGCAGCGCAGGCAGGAGATGCAGCGTTCCCGGTCGAGCAGGACGTTGGCGTTGACGGCGATCGGTTTGGGCCAGGTGCGTTTGAGGTCGCGGAAACGGGTGTCGCCGCGGCCGTTGCTCATCGACTGGTTCTGCAGAGGACACTCGCCGCCCTTGTCGCACATCGGGCAGTCGAGCGGGTGGTTGATCAGCAGCAGTTCCATGATCCCCTGCTGTGCCTTGTCCGCGACCGGCGACGTCAGTTGGGTCTTGACGACCATGCCGGGCATGACGGTGGTGGTGCACGCCGGTGGGGGTTTGGGCATACCGCGGCCGTTGCCCATGTCGGTGACCTCGACCAGGCACTGCCGACAGGCGCCAACCGGGTCGAGCAGCGGGTGGTCGCAGAAGCGAGGGATCTGGATGCCGAGTTGCTCGGCGGCGCGAATCAGCAGCGTGCCCTTGGCGACGGAAATCTCGAAGCCGTCGATGGTGACGGTGACCAAGTCTTCCTCATTCACTATGGCAGTCATGCGGACCCCTTCGTTGCTCGCACGACGAGTGCGCTACTCAGTGATGACCTCGCAAGCTCGGTCATGTCCGGGCTCCGGTCAGCGCGCGGGTGTCGTGACTGGCAGGATTGAATGGGCAGCCGCGGCCGTCCAGGTGTGCGAGGTACTCCTGACGGAAGTGGTTGATGGAGGAGGTGACCGGGCTGACCGCTCCGTCAGCGAGGGCACACAATGCGCGGCCCAGGATGTTGTCAGACAGATCGACCAGTGTCTGGACGTCTTCCTCGGTGCCGGTTCCGTTCTCCAGGCGCTCGTAGATGTGGATGTACCAGAAGGTGCCTTCGCGGCACGGAGTGCATTTGCCACAGGACTCGTGGGCGTAGAACTGCGACCACTTCTGCGCGGCACGAACGACGCAGTCCTCGGTGTCGAAGATCATCAGGGCGGAGGTGCCGTTCATCGAGCCCGCCTGGACTGCCGAGTCGAAGTCCAGCGGCACGTCCAAGTGTTCGCCGGTGAACATGGGGGTGGACGAGCCGCCCGGTGTCCAGAACTTCAACTCCTTGCCTCGGCTCATCCCGCCCGCTAGCTCGAGTAGCTCGCGCAGCGTGCTGCCCATTGGGGCTTCGTACTGGCCGGGGTGTTTCACCCGGCCGGTCAGGGAATAGATGGACGTTCCCGGGGAGCCGTTCGGGCCCATCTGCTTGAACCAGTCGGCGCCGCCGAGCACTAGGTAGGGCACGCTCGCCAGCGTCCCGACGTTGTTCACCACGGTCGGGGCGTTATAGAGACCGTTAGTCGCCGGGAACGGTGGCTTGAGCCGTGGCTGGCCGCGTTTGCCCTCCAGTGACTCCAACAATGCGGTCTCCTCGCCGCAGATGTAGGCGCCCGCACCGGTGTGGACGGTGATTTCGCAGTCGAAGCCCGAACCCAGGATGTCTTTGCCGAGGTAGCCGCGTTCTCGCGCCTGGCCGAGGGCGGCGCTGACGCGCCGGATGGCGTGTACGGCTTCGCCGCGGATGTAGATGAACGCGTGCTCGGCGCGGACCGCATAGCAGGCGATGATGATGCCCTCGATCATCGAATGCGGATCGATCATCATCAACGGCAGATCCCGGCAGGTGCCCGGCTCGCCCTCATCGGCGTTGACCACGACATAGTGCGGCTTGTCAGTCTCACCCGGTTTGGGCTGCGGGATGAACTGCCACTTCATGCCGGTGGGGAAGCCGGCGCCACCGCGACCGCGCAGGTTGGAACTCTTGACCAGCGTGATGATGTCGTCCGGCGTCAGGCTCAGTGCCTTGCGCAGTCCGGTGTAGCCGTCCAGTCGCTCGTAGTTGGCGATCTTCCATGGCTGGCTGGTGTCGAAGCGCTGGGTGAGGACTGGGGTCAGGGGCATGTCAGCCGACCTCGTCGCGCGTGGTGGGGTAGGGGGGCGCGGTCTGGCCACGGTCGCGGGCCAGCCGCACCCCGACCTCGGTCGGGATGCCGCTGGTGGGGGCGTCGGGGGCGTGGGTGTGTTCGTCGAAGAACCCGGCGATCTGCCGCTCGATTTGGCGAAATGTGCACAGTGGAGCGCCACGCGAGGGTGTCGGGCGTTCACCGTCCTGGAGTCGGCTGGCGAGGCTGCGGGCGGTGCCGACAGTCTGGTTGTCGAAGTACTCGTAATTGACGGTGACGACGGGGGCGTAGTCGCAGGCGGCCAAGCACTCGGCGTGTTCGAGGGTGATGGCGCCGTCGCGGGTCATCTGATCGTTCTCGACGCCGAGATGCTCGGACAGTGCGGCAAAGATTTCGTCGCCCCCGAGCAGCCCGCACAGCGTGTTGGTGCACACGCTGACCAGGTACTCGCCCGTCGGAGTGTGCTTGAACATCGTGTAGAACGTGGCCACCGCATTGACCTGGGCCTTGGTCAGCTCGAGTTGCTCGGCGCAGAACGCGATGCCGTCCGGCGTGAGGTAGCCCTGTTCGGACTGGACCAGGTGCAGCAGCGGCAGCAGCGCCGAGCGTGCCTGCCCCTCGGGGTAGCGGGCAATGATCGCCGCCGCGTCGGCCCGGGTCCGCGCATCGAACACCGTCGGATCCCCTGGCCGGTCCAGGCGGACGGTAGTGGTACGGAAGTTCACCAGCCCGGTAGCCGAGGTCGTCGGCAGCGTCTGATCGCTCTGCTCGCTCTGCGCGTGGCTCACCGGTCACACCCGCCCAACACCGGGTCGATGGAGCCGACCGAGGCGACGACGTCGGCCAGCATCCCGCCGATCGACAAGGCGGCGGTGGCTTGCAGGTTCACGAAGGACGGCTCCCGCAGGTGGACGCGGTACGGGCGGGTGCCACCGTCACTGACCAGGTGCGCACCCAACTCGCCACGGGGGGACTCAACGGCCTGATACACCTGCCCGGACGGCACGCGGAAGCCCTCAGTGGTCAGCTTGAAGTGATGGATCAAGGCTTCCATGGAGCCGGTCATGATGTGTTCGATGTGCTCCAGCGAGTTACCCAGACCGTCCGGGCCCAGCGCCAGCTTCGCGGGCCACGCGATCGTCGGGTCACCGACCACGGTGGGTCCGGGTTCGAGCCGATCCAGCACCTGTTCGACGATCTTGATCGACTCCCACATTTCCGCGACCCGGACCACGTAACGCGACCAGCAATCACCCCGGTCGTCGGTCGGTACCTCGAAGTCGAAGCTCTCATAACCCAGGTACGGCTCGTTCTTGCGTAGGTCCCACGCCAGCCCGGCCGCGCGCAACAGCGGTCCGGTAATGCCCAGCGAGAGGCAGCCCTCGACGCCGATCCAGCCGACATTCTTGAGCCGGTTGACCCAGATCAGTTGGCCGGTGAGCAGCTTCTCGATGTCGCGCACTTCCCTGCGCTGTTCAGCCACCCAGGTGCGCATCGTCGGCTCGTAGCCATCGGGCAGGTCCATCGTCACCCCGCCGGGTCGAATGAAGCCGTGGTTCATCCGCAGCCCGGTGATCGCCTCCAGCACGTCCAGGCAGCGTTCGCGGGCGCGGAACCCGTTGGTCATCGCGGTCAGCGCGCCGAGTTCCATACCGCTGGTGGCCAACCACACCCAGTGCGAGGAGATCCGGTTGATCTCCATCAGCATGATGCGGATCAGTTGCCCGCGCGGGGGAACCTCGACGTCGAGCAATTTCTCCACGCCCAGACAGAAGACGGCCTCGTTGAAGAACGGGGATAGATAGTCCGCGCGGGTCAGGAACTGCACGGCCTGCGTCCAGGTCCGGTACTCGGTGTTCTTCTCGATGCCGGTGTGTAGGTAGCCGATCACGACCCGCGCATCGGTGACGGTTTCGCCCTCGAGTTCGAGTACCAGCCGCAGTACCCCGTGGGTGGAGGGGTGCTGCGGACCCATGTTCAAGACGATGCGTTCCTCGTGGATCGGGTCGGCGCCGATCACCTGGTCCCAGTCGCCGCCGGACAGGTTGTAGACCCGGCCCTCGGTCGTTGCTCGCGACGGGGCGTAGCTATCGCTCACTGGTACACCCGTCTCTCGTCTGGCGGTGGGATATTGGCGCCCTTGTACTGCACCGAGATCCCGCCCAGCGGAGAGTCCTTGCGCTGCGGGTACCCGTCCCAGTCATCGGGCATCAGGATCCGGGTCAACGCCGGATGGCCGTCGTAGATGATGCCGAACATGTCGTAGGCCTCCCGCTCCTGCCAGTCCGCCGTCGGATAGAGCGCGGTGAGTGACGGGATATGCGGATCGGCCACAGACACCGCGACCTCCAGCCGGATCCGTCGGCGGTAGGTCATCGAGGCCAGGTGACACACCGAATGCAGCCGGTTGGATCCCTCGTCGCGCGGGTTGTAGTAGTCCACGCCGGACACGCTCGAACACAGCTCGAAACGCAGGTCCGGATCGTTGCGCAACGCGGTCGCGACACCGAGTAGATGCTCGCGCGCGACGTGCAGGGTGAGTTCGTTCCGGTCGACGACCACCCTGGTGACCGCCAGCCCGAAACCAGGGTAGGCGGCGGCGAGCGCGGTCAGGAGTTCGTCGAAGTAGCCACCGTACGGCGGTTCGGCCGACGGTGGGATCCACGGTTCGCGCGCCAACTCGCCGTAGCCGGACGTGTCGCCCGGACCGCTCACGCCAAACATGCCCCGACGAGGGAAGCCGATCGCCGAATCCTGCCCAGCGCTGGCGTGGAGTGGACCCCGCACCGCATCGTTGCCCTCATTGCCGTGCGCGATCGTGGAGCGTTTCAAGTCGGCCGCCGTCTGCTCGGTGGCCTTCGCGCTATTTCTGTCACTCATCGCGCGTATCGGATGCTCGACGGCACCAGCTCGACCCGCTGATCAGCCAGCCGCGCTGCGCGTTTCGGACCCAGCGGCTCGTTCATGATCTTGTGATGCAGCTTCAGGACCGCATCGATCAGCATCTCCGGTCGCGGTGGGCAGCCCGGCAGATACATGTCCACCGGCACCACGTGGTCGACGCCCTGCACGATCGCGTAATTGTTGAACATGCCGCCGGAGGACGCGCAGACCCCCATCGCGATCACCCACTTGGGCTCGGGCATTTGGTCATAGACCTGCCGCAACACCGGCGCCATCTTCTGGCTTACCCGTCCAGCCACAATCATCAGATCGGCTTGCCGCGGCGAGGGTCGGAACACCTCCATGCCGAAGCGGGCGGAGTCGGCACGCGGCGCGCCGAAGGACATCATCTCGATCGCGCAACAGGCCAGCCCGAACGTTGCCGGCCACAGCGAGGACTTACGAGTCCAGTTCACGAGCTTCTCGATACTGACCAGCAGCAACCCGTCCGGCAGTCGCTCCTCTATACCCACTGCGAGGCCGCCGATCCCGTCGACGCAGTGGCCCCTCGGCGTGCGGTCCGGAATGCGGGTGGACGTCCAGAGCGTGCGGTTCGTGCACCGCGCAGGTGAGAGGTTGAGGGTGTGCTGACGTGCCCGCACGGAAGCGTCATAGGGTGGTCCGGTTTCAGGAGCTCACCGACGTGGCCCGGCGCGAACGAGAGTCCTCGCCCCGTCTGGAAGTGGCGGAACGTCCGGGCTGGCTGTAGTCCCAGCACCATCCACGGTGCCACACACCTGCGGTCCTGTCCACGCGTCGCGGACCACCGGGTGGGCGTCCGGATGGGATCCCGAATGACACAGCGGCCAAGCGTTCCGCAGGGGCGCCACTTACCGGACAAGCACGCCGCTACACCTCGATCGGCGGGGCCGCGGCCAGCGCAGCATCGAGCGCCGCTTGGAGTTTGCGGCGTGCCTCGGTAGCAACGGGTTCGAGCGCGGTGTTGCCGGTGAAAGTGACCATGACGGCGGGGTCGAGCGCTTCCACGATCGTCCGGGAATTGCCGGATGATCGCAGCACGACGTTGCACGGCAGGAGTAGCCCGATGGAGGTCTCGACTTCGAGGGCACGGTCGGCGAGCCCAGGGTTGCACGCCCCAAGGATGATCTGAGGCGCGATGTCCTTGTCGAGCTTCTTCTTCAAGGTGGCGGCCACATCGATCTCGGTGAGCACGCCAAAGCCTTGATCGGCGAGCGCAGCCTCGACTCGTTCCCGTGCCGTCGGCAGATCGGTGTCGAGCTCGATACGCATTCCGTAGTCAGTCATTACCGGTGATCCTTTCAATGGGAGAAACGGACGTCGGGCAGAATTCGGGGTGATCGACGTTCGTCCCGTGTTCTACGCGAGAGTGAGGAAGAGCCTTTCCATCTGCTCCGCGCTCATCGGTTCGACCTGACCGGCGGCGGATGCTGTCATGCACTGGCGCATGCCGGCTGACAACAACTTGAATCCGGCCCGATCCAGTGCCCTGCCTGCGGCGGCGAGTTGAGCCACGACCTCGGCGCAGTCTCGCTTGTCCTGCATCATTCGGATGATCCCGCCGACCTGACCCTCGATGCGGCGCAGTCGTTTAATGACATCCTCAGTCGCTCCGGTCTCGATCTGCATATCTACAACCTATCCATACCCCGGGGGGTATACAAGGTTAGATCGAGAATGCCCGGAACCGATGTGGGCATGCGTGCCCGATCCGGGCCTATTCTCACCTGTAATGTCTGAAAGAAATACTGGGAGTGCAGGGTCTGTCATGGAACGCGTAGACCGGGACCGGGATTCGATCGGCCGCGCTCGTAATGCTCGTCCTCGAGACGCCCTCGGGCGTCCCTTGCCCTACGGTGCGCGAGGCGTACCCCGCCAGCCGGAAGGCGTTGCCCGCACCGGGTCGCAGACAGTGGCGGCCGCGCAGCGATTGCTCGATGCGGGACGGCCCTTCCATGCACATGAGGTGTTCGAGGACGCGTGGAAGGCGGCACGTGGCACCGCCGAAAGCGCGTTGTGGAAAGCGCTCGCGCAGCTAGCGGTGGGTTATACCCACCTGCTGCGCGGAAACGAGGTCGGCGCCGACCTGTTGCTTGGCCGGGCCGTCGACGCGCTGGCTCCGTTCGCCGGGAGTGCACCCCATGATCTGGACATCGGCGGGCTGTGTGCCTGGGCAGCCGATTACCACGATCGACCGATGCCTCGACTGCGAGGGCCAGGCCCCGACGACGCGCTCAAAGTATGACCGACACCTACCGCTGAACGAGAGCTGTGCTCGCCCGGGAAAACAACCGAGGCCGAACAAGGTGGTGCTGCGGGTCTTTCGACCCTGTCGGCCGAGTACCGGGAAGGCCATGCTTGTCGTATGGCTGATCTCGACGGTGTCCCAGTGCTGCACGCTCAGGCGGCCGAACGCCCCGGACGAGCCACTGGCGCGTTGCCTCCGCGTCCGAAGCACCCGATCGAAAGGACAACGCCATGAACGACCAATCTCCTGTTGTGGTGGGCATCGACGGCTCCGAGGAGCCGAAGTTAGCCGTCAGGTGGGCCCTTGACGAGGCGCGCGCGCAGCACCTGCCGGTGCGGCTGGTCTATGCGTTCGGAGGAGCGCTTACCTACGGTTCGATGGCCATGTACGGCAATCTGCCTCAGCCGAACATCGACACAGTCCGGGTGGCTGCGCGGAAGATCCTCGCAGACGCAGCGCGGGATGCTGCCGAGATGGCACCGGACGTCGAGCTCAGCACGGACGCCTACGACGGCGACCCGGCGCCGGTACTGCTCGCGGAGTCTAAGCACGCTTCGACCGTCGTCCTCGGGTCCCGGCGCCTCGGCGCTGCCGGCTCGGCCCTTCTTGGTTCGGTGGGTAACGCGGTGTCGGCCAGGGCGAGCTGCCCGGTTGTCGTGGTGCGAGGTCCAGCCGGTGATCCGGCTGAACGGGCGGCGGTCGTTGTCGGTGTCGATGCCCGCGAGGACTCCCCGGCAGTGCTGGCCTATGCCTTCGGTTACGCCAGCCGACACGACGCACCGTTGCGTGCCGTGCTGTGTTGGCACGTCGACCTGCTGGCCGAGATAATGTGGTCGCCGACGCCGCCCGCACCGCCCAAGGCCGAAGCGTGGCTGTCGGAAGCGCTGGCCGGATGGCGCGAAAAGTACCCTGACGTGACGGTGCACGGCGGCGTGGTTCGTGAACGAGCCGTCGCCGGCTTGGTCGCGGAGTCGGCAGCGCAGCGACTGCTGGTGGTCGGCTCGCACGGACGCCACGCGCTGGCCGGCACCTTGCTCGGCTCGGTCAGCCAGGGCGTGTTGCACCATGCGACTTGCCCCGTTGCCGTCGTCCCACTGCATTCGGACTGACTCAGAGGGTCTGCAAGGACAGCGATTCTCGATGGTTGTGCCGCACAACAGGGCGCGGACTACTCCTGAGGTGACTGCGTGTGCTTGAGGAAGTCGATGGAGCCGATTCCCGCGCTCTCGGGCACGAGGGTCACCAACAAGCTGACGTGTCGGTCCGGTCTAGAGTTGGGTCGCAGGTAGTCCAGTCGGTGACGTGCAAGTGCATGCTTGTAGGCCGGCTCGCCAGGAGTGGGGTCTGTCGGGATGCGGATTGTGCTTGCGCTCGGCGTAGCGCTGTTCGTCGGCGGCATCGTTGCCGCATGCGTGTTCTGGGCCGGCGTGAACAGCGCTGGCAGCGTTGCGTTCGCCCTCGCCGGTTTGGCGATCGCCTTCGTGGTGCCGGTCGTTATCGGCCGGTTCGGGAACTGGGACGTACCGGGCGATGAGCCTGCGTTCGGCTGGCTCGCCAAACACTGATCAGTACTCGACGGCCGAACCGGCGGCGACGATCACCCTCGGTTCACGGCGCCTGAGTTAGCGACGAGAGTGCGTAATTCGGCGACAGGTTCTGTTCGTGTGCCGCTAGGAGCACGAGTGAGCGCGCCTCCTCATAACAGGCGTTGCAGCCGGTCAGATGGGCACGCATCGCAGGCATCGGTGCAGGTACCCCAGCGAGTAGGTCATCGACGTACCGGTCGACATATCGGAAGCAGTCATCGCAGGACAGCCAGGGTTCGGCGTCGAGGGTGAGCCGCCGGGCCGTCTCGGGCGTGATTGGCCGGTGATCGGTGTTCATGAACTCACCTCTGATGAGCTCGGGGCCAGCAAATGACCGGTGGCCGTCAGGTGCGTACGCAACTGTGCGCGGGCGTCATGCAGTGTCTTGTAGAGGGCGTTGCGGGTCGAGCCGAGCCGATCAGCGAGCACGTCAATCGGAATGTTGTCTGCGAGTAACGCTAGTACAACGCGGCGCTGGTGCGCGGTGAGCACGATATCGATCGCGGTGTTCACTGCGGCTGAAAAGTCGGCGGCTTCGGCGTACTGCTCCGGCGAGGTCCCCGGCGAGGATGGCTCGGGTAGTTGGTCCAGCGTGAGTTCGTGGTGGCGCCACATGTTGCGCCGGACCTCGACGGCAGCGTGCAGGATCCCGAACTTGTATGCCCAGGTCGTGAAACGGCTCCGACCTTCGAAGCTGGACAGCTTTCCCAACAGCGCGACGGTGGCATCATCTGCCGCCTGGTTGATGATGTCATCGATCCGGACGGTGCCGAGCGCAGGCAGACTCGGGTACATCTGCGCGACTTGATGCCGAGCCGCCCGCAACATCAACTCATGTACGCGGCGCACCGCCACGTCGCGGCCTGGTCCGGGCGTGCCTAGGTCTTGGATCCACTGGCTGTCCTCATGGTCCTG
>JBDTDN010000176.1:0-5895 GCA_039923055.1 Jatrophihabitantaceae bacterium | reverse complement strand
CGGCGTGACGGTGTGGAGTTGATGTTCGCCGAGATCAAGGACGCGCTCAGCGGCTTCGGCGTGCACTTCGATGTCTACTTCAATGAGCGCGACCTGCACGCCGAGGGCAGCCTGGACACGGCGTTGCAGCGACTACGTGAGCAGGGCGAGACCTATGAGGCCGATGGCGCGACCTGGCTGCGGACTACGAGCCACGGCGACGATCGCGACCGGGTGATCGTGCGCAGCAACGGCGAATGGACTTACTTCGCAGCCGACTGCGCCTATTACCTCAACAAGCGTGAGCGCGGGTTCGACCGCGCCGTGATTATGCTCGGCGCGGATCATCACGGTTACGTCAACCGGTTGCGGGCGATGGTGACCTGCTTCGGCGACGACCCGGACCAGACCCTGGAAATCCTTATCGGCCAGTTGGTCAACCTGGTCAAGGACGGCGCACCGCTCAAAATGAGTAAGCGGGCAGGGACGACACTGCTGCTCGCCGACCTGGTCGACGCAATCGGCGCGGACGCCGCCAGGTACGCACTGGCGCGGTATTCAAGTGACCAGACGATCGACCTGGACCTGAATGCGTGGGCGCGAAAGACCAGCGACAACCCTGTCTATTACGTGCAGTACGCCCATGCACGGCTGGCTTCACTGCAGCGTCATGCCGCCGAACTCGGCATCGTGCGCGACGCGAGCGCGGACTTCGGACTGCTCAGCCACGAGCGGGAGGCGGAACTGCTCGGTGTGCTCGGCGAGTTCCCGCGCGTGGTCGCCTCGGCGGCACAGTTCCGCGCACCACATCGTGTGGCCCACTACCTGGAGTCGCTGGCCGGTACCTACCACCGCTTCTATGACGTCTGCCGCGTCCTGCCGATGGGTGACGAGCCGGCCACCCCGCTGACTAATACCCGCCTGTGGCTTTGCGAGGCGACGCGGGTCGTGTTGGCGAACGGCCTTGCGCTGTTGGGTGTTTCTGCCCCGGAGCGGATGTAACCGATGAGCAGATCAGCCCATCCGGCCGGGCCGCGGCATGCCATGGGGGTACCGCCTGCTGGGACAATTTCGCGCGGCGGGGGAGTGCTGCCCGAGGCGCCCGCGCCCACCGTCCCACTCGACGTCAACGCGCTCGAGCCCGCGATCTGGCCAGTCTCGGCCATGCGCGTAGACGGGGTGCTCGCTGTCGGCGGCGTGCCGGTGACCGACCTGGTCGCCGAGCACGGCACACCGGTGCTGCTTCTCGACGAAGCGGACCTACGTGGCCGAGCGCGCGCTTACGCCGAATCCGCCGAAGGCATCGAGGTCTACTACGCGGGTAAGGCCTTCCTCTGCACAACCGTCGCTCGCTGGATCGCCGAGGAGGGTCTTGGGCTGGACGTCTGCACCGGCGGTGAGTTGGCTGTTGCGCTGGCGGCCGACTTCCCGGCTGGACGGATCTCCTTGCACGGCAACAACAAGTCGCGCGCCGAACTGCAGTCGGCCGTCAACGCGCGCGTCGGACATGTCATCGTCGACTCGTTCGAGGAGATTGACCGGCTGGCTGAGATCGCCACTGCTAGCGGCATCGTCCAGCCGGTGCTGGTCCGCGTGACGGTCGGCGTCGAGGCGCACACCCACGAGTTCATCGCTACCGCGCACGAGGATCAGAAGTTCGGCTTCTCGCTGCGCGACGGCGCCGCCTCGCGCGCCGCGGCGACAGTGCTCGCCGCAGATTCCCTCGAACTGGTCGGCCTGCATTCGCACATCGGCTCGCAGATATTCGACACCGCCGGCTTCGACGTCGCCGCGCACCGGTTGGTCGCGCTGGCGGCAGCCATTCGCGACGAGCACGGCGTCGAACCCGCCGAACTCAACCTCGGTGGCGGTTTGGGCATCAGCTACGTCGCAGGCGATGACCCGGAGACGCCGAAGCAGATCGTCGAACGCCTGGTGCGGATAGTCGAACGCGAGTGCGCCGCTGCCGGCCTGCAGATGCCCCGGCTGTCCGTCGAACCGGGCCGCGCGATCGCTGGGCCTGGGACGATGACCGTGTACGAGGTCGGCACGGTCAAGCAGGTAGCCCTCGACGGCGGCCTGGTCCGTACCTATGTCTCCGTCGATGGTGGGATGAGCGACAACATCCGTACCGCGCTGTACGACGCCGAGTACACCTGCACGCTCGCCAACCGGTCCTCGACGGCAACGCCGACGCTCACTCGGATCGTCGGAAAGCATTGTGAGAGCGGAGACATCGTCGTGCGTGACACGTGGCTACCGGCCGACGTTCGCGCCGGCGACCTGATCGCCGTCGCCGCGACCGGGGCCTACTGCCGCAGCATGGCCAGCAACTACAACCACGTGCCGCGACCGCCGGTGATCGCGGTGCGCGACGGTGCATCGAGCGTCCTCGTGCGCCGCGAAAGCATCGACGATCTACTCGCTCTCGACACTGGGGTGAACGGAGTTCTCCATGGCTGAGCCGTTGCGAGTGGCCCTGCTCGGGTGCGGCGTCGTGGGCTCACAGGTCGTCCGACTGATGCGCGAGCAGGCCGACGATCTCACTGCCCGTGTGGGACGTCCGCTGGAACTTGCAGGGATAGCGGTGCGCCGCCCTGGCAAGCACACCGACCTGCCCGCGGAACTGATCACCACGGACGCGGAAGCCTTGGTCGTACGGGAAGATGTCGACCTGGTAGTCGAGGTCATCGGTGGCATCGAACCGGTCCGCAGCCTGCTGCTGTCGGCGCTCGCCCACGGCAAGAGCGTCGTGAGCGCGAACAAGGCGCTGCTCGCCGAGGATGGTGGCGCCTTGCATGATGCGGCGGCCAAAGGGGGTGTCGACCTCTACTACGAGGCCGCAGTCGCCGGCGCTATCCCGCTGTTGCGGCCGCTGCGCGAATCGCTCGCGGGCGACCGCATCACCCGGGTAATGGGCATCGTCAACGGCACCACCAACTTCATCCTCTCGCGTATGGACGCGACCGGTGCCGGGTTCGACGAGGCATTGGCCGAAGCCACTGAACTGGGCTACGCCGAAGCTGATCCGACTGCGGACGTCGATGGGTTCGACGCGGCGGCCAAGGCGGCGATCCTCGCCGGTTTGGCTTTTCACACCAGGGTGACCACGTCGGACGTCTACCGCGAGGGCATTGGCGCGGTGGGTGCCGCGGACATGGCCAGTGCCAAGGCGATGAACTGCACCATCAAACTGCTGGCGATCTGCGAACGGACGATCGGAGCGGACGGCAGGGAGCAGGTCGCCGTCCGGGTGCATCCGGCGATGATCCCGCGCACTCACCCGCTCGCTGGTGTGGGCGATGCGTTCAACGCCGTCTTCGTCGAGGCCGAAGCCGCCGGGTCGCTGATGTTCTACGGGCGTGGTGCAGGCGGTGCACCGACGGCCAGTGCGGTGCTCGGTGATCTGGTGGCTGTGGCCCGCAACCGGGTCAGCGGCAGTCGCGGATCGGGCGAGAGCGCGTACGCCGCGCTACCCGTCCAGCCGATGGGTGAGGTCGCCACCCGCTATCACGTCGCGCTCGAAGTCTTCGACGAACCCGGTGTGCTGGCAACGGTGGCGAATGCCTTTGCAGAGCAAGGTGTCAGCATCCAGACCGTACGTCAGGAGGGCCGTGGCGATGCGGCCACGCTGGTGCTCGTCACGCACGCCGCCTCTGACGCGGCGCTTGCCCGGACCGTCGAGCAACTCGCGGCCATGGATCTGGTCCGGCACGCTGCGAGCGTCATGCGCGTCGAGGGATTATCGACTGATTAGACAGTGTCGGCAGACCGGCTGGCATCGGAGTGAACGAACGATTCGGGAGAACAGATGTCCTACCGTGCCTGGCCAGGCCTGATCGAGGCGTTCCGTGATCGGCTGCCGGTAACCGAGGCCACGCCGGTCATCACGTTGTTCGAGGGCGGCACACCGCTTGTCCCAGCGAAGGCACTGTCCGAACGGACCGGTTGCACGGTGTACCTCAAGGTCGAGGGTGCTAACCCGACGGGCTCGTTCAAGGATCGCGGAATGACGATGGCGATCTCCAAGGCGGCCGAAGAGGGCGCGAAAGCCGTGATCTGTGCCTCGACCGGCAATACCTCTGCGAGTGCTGCGGCCTACGCTGTGCGAGCCGGGATGACCTGTGCGGTGCTGGTCCCGCAGGGCAAGATCGCGCTCGGCAAGATGGCCCAGGCCCTGGTCCACGGCGCCAAACTCCTGCAGGTCGACGGCAACTTCGACGACTGCTTGGAGTTGGCGCAGAAACTCGCCGTCGACTACCCGGTGGCGCTGGTCAACTCGGTAAACCCGTACCGCATCGAGGGGCAGAAGACGGCGGCCTTCGAGATCTGTGACGAGTTGGGCCGCGCGCCCGACGTCCACTGCATCCCGGTCGGCAACGCGGGCAACATCACCGCGTACTGGAAGGGGTATCGCGAATACGCGACCGACGGGGTGGTGGATTCCAGACCGCGGATGTTCGGCTTCCAGGCATCAGGCGCAGCCCCGATCGTCAACGGTGCGCCCGTGCTGCATCCGATGACCATCGCCACCGCGATTCGCATCGGCAACCCGGCCTCGTGGACGTTCGCCGAGCAGGCCCGCGACGACTCCGACGGCCTGATCGACGCCGTCACCGACAAGCTGATCCTGGAGGCCTACCGCTTCGTGGCGCGCAGCGAGGCCGTGTTCGTCGAACCGGCGTCGGCGGCGAGCGTGGCCGGTCTGCTGTTGACGGCAGCAGATGGTCGTCTGCCGAAGGGGTCGACGGTGGTCTGCACGGTCACGGGCAATGGCTTGAAAGACCCGGACTGGGCGATCAGCGGCGCCCCCAAGCCGATCACCGTTCCGATCGATGCCCAAGCGGCCGCTGCCCAACTCGGTCTGGCCTGAGCCATTATGACCAAACCTGCCTTCCGCGGCGGACCGGTACACGTCAGGGTGCCGGCAACCAGCGCGAACCTCGGGCCCGGGTTCGACTGCCTTGCGCTGGCGCTGGACCTACAGGACGATCTGATCGCGCGTGCCGGCGAGGACGGCCTGCTCATCGATGTCGCCGGCGAAGGCGCGGACCTGCCGCGCGATGAGACGAACCTGGTGGTTCGGTCGATGCGGACGACATTCGATCGGCTCGGCGGGCAGCCACGTGGTCTGGAACTGTCCTGTGCGAACCGCATCCCGCACAGTCGAGGGCTGGGCTCCTCCGCTGCGGCGATCATCGCGGGGATTCTGCTTGCACGCGGGTTGGTGCTCGGCGGGGAGCAGACTCTGCCTGACGCTGACGTCTTGGCGCTTGCGAACGAACTGGAGGGCCATCCGGACAATGTCGCGGCTGCTCTGCTCGGCGGCCTGACGATCGCATGGACGGGTGGGGCAGTCGCACAGGCAATCCGCCGGGACTGCGATGCCCGGATCCGGCCGGTCGTGTTCGTCCCGCCGTTCTCGGCCTCGACCGAGCAGGCCCGTGGGCTGCTTCCGGCGATGGTGCCCCACGGCGATGCGGCCTTCAACGCCGCGCGCGCTGCGCTGCTCGTGGCCGCGCTGACGAGCGCGCCGGAGTTGCTGCTCCCGGCGACCGAGGATCGTCTGCACCAGTCCTACCGCGCGGAAGCGATGCTCCAGAGTGCCGCGTTGGTGACCGGGCTGCGTGCGGCAGGTCATGCCGCGGTGATCTCCGGTGCCGGTCCCACCGTCCTGGTCCTGGCTCAAGATGAACTCGAGGTTCAGCAGCTCCAGGCATTTTCGCCCGCTCACTGGCGCGTTCTGAATCTCGCGGTGGATCGGGTCGGTGCCCACCTCGTCCCGGCTGTCAGCTCCGCAGGGACCGTGCCGCAGTGAGCCTGGAACACGCCCGGACCCCTGGGTGTTGCTGAGGTCAGGGACAGCGTCTACGCTGGACCTGGTCAGTCCCAGGTGATGCCTACATCATGGCTCAT
>JBDTDN010000175.1:0-10149 GCA_039923055.1 Jatrophihabitantaceae bacterium | reverse complement strand
CGTCCGACGGGCCGAACATCATCAGCGAGGGCCACCACCAGCGGTTCGTCGCGTCCTGCACCATCTCGCGCTGGGCAGCCGTGCCGCGCATCATCGTCATCAGCAGTTCGAAGCCCTGGCGCTGATGAAAGGACTCCTCCTTGCAGATCCGGATCATGGCGCGGGCATACGGACCGTAGGACGATCGGCACAGCGGCACCTGATTGCAGATCGCGGCACCGTCGACCAGCCAGCCGATCACGCCCACATCGGCAAACGTCACCGCCGCATAGTTGAAGATGGACGAGTAGCGCTGCTTACGGTCGATCAGTTGCTGCGTGAGGTCGGCTCGGTCGACCCCCAGCGTCTCGGCCGCCGAGTACAGATACATCCCGTGGCCGGCCTCGTCCTGCACCTTCGCCAGCAGGATTGCCTTACGGCGCAAGGACGGCGCGCGAGTGACCCAGTAACCTTCCGGCTGCATCCCGATGATCTCCGAGTGCGCGTGCTGGGCGATCTGGCGCACCATCGACTCGCGATATCCGTCCGGCAACAGGTCGCGTGGCTCAAATTTCAGCTCGACCGCCATCAGCCACTCCGTCCCGAGATTTACCGACCGTTCGTTCAGTAGGTTATCGTGCCTGCATGGTGGATGGCCAGGACAGTGCCGCTCGCGGACGTGGACGCCCTGGCTACGACCTGGAGTCACTACTGGCCGTCGTCGTCTCGGTCTTCAACGAACGCGGGTACGACGGGTCCAGCATGGAGCACCTGTCCGCGCGGCTGGGGATCTCCAAATCTGCCGTCTACCACCACGTCAAGAGCAAGCAGGACTTGCTGCAGTTGGCGCTCAATCGCGCACTTGACGGCCTGTTCGCGGTTGCCGACCAGACCCGTCTGCTCACCACGCCGGCAGTCGACAGGCTGGAATACCTGGTTCGCGGCAGCGTATCGGTCCTGCAAGAGCAACTGCCTTACGTCACCCTGTTACTCCGCGTGCGCGGCAACACCGAGATCGAGCGGACAGCGCTGGACCGTCGGCGAAAATTCGACCGTTACGTCACCGATCTGGTCAAGCAGGCGCAGACTGACGGCGACATCCGGACCGACGTCGACGCCACGATCACCGCGCATCTGCTGTTCGGCACCGTCAACTCGATCGTCGACTGGTACCGGCCCACACCTGGCCGCAGTCCGGACGCAGTGGCCGATGCGGTCTGCGCGATGGTCTTCGACGGTCTGCGGGTCCTCCGCGGCTGACCGCGACGATCCGAGCAGGGCGAGATACTGTTCGATGTTCCAATCGCCAGGCGTGCAAAGGAGTTTCTGTGGCCGCACAGCCGGATGTCATCGTCGTCGGCGCCGGTCTGGCCGGGCTCGTCGCCACCCACGAACTGGTCAAGGCCGGGCGACGGGTGCTGGTGCTGGATCAGGAGAACCGCAACAACCTCGGTGGGCAGGCGTTCTGGTCGCTCGGCGGGCTGTTCATCGTCGACAGTCCCGAACAGCGGCGACTCGGCATCAACGACAGCTTCGAGTTGGCGCTGCAGGACTGGCTCGGCTCGGCCGGCTTCGACCGCGACCGCGAGGACCACTGGCCCCGACAGTGGGCGCAGGCGTTCGTCGAGTTCGCCACGAACACGATGCGAGACTACGTCCACGAACTGGGTCTGCGCATCACACCGATGGTCGGCTGGGCCGAGCGCGGTGACGGACGGGCACTGGGGCACGGCAACTCCGTCCCCCGCTTTCACCTCACCTGGGGCACCGGGCCGGAGGTCGTGCGGGTGTTCCGCGAGCCGGTACTGGGCGGCGAGCAGCGTGGCCTGGTCGAGTTCAAGTTCCGACACCAGGTCGACGACCTGATCGTCGAGGACGGCGCGGTCGTCGGAGTTCGCGGCACCATCCTGGAACCGAGCGATCTGGACCGTGGCGTCGCAACCTCTCGCACGAAAGCAGGCGACTTCGAGTTGCGCGCGGCAGCCGTTGTCGTCACCTCAGGCGGTATCGGCGGCAACCACGAGATGGTCCGACGTAACTGGCCGGCCGACCGACTCGGGCCGGCACCGAAGTCGATGATCACCGGCGTCCCCGCGCACGTCGACGGCCGGATGCTCGACATCACCGAAAACGCTGGCGCCAGCATCGTCAACCGCGACCGGATGTGGCACTACGTCGAAGGCGTCATCAATTGGGATCCGATCTGGCCCGACCACGCGATCCGGATCATCCCGGGACCGTCGTCGATGTGGCTCGATGCGAACGGTCGCCGGTTGCCCGCGCCGTACTTCCCCGGCTACGACACGCTCGGGACGCTGCGCGAGATTCTCTCGGCCGGGCAGGACTATTCGTGGTTCATCCTGACCCAGTCGATCATCGAGAAGGAGTTCGCGCTGTCGGGTTCGGAGCAGAACCCCGACATCACCGGTAAGGATGTCAAGTTGCTGCTCAAGACCCGGGTGAGCAGTGGCGCGCCGGCGCCGGTGGAGGCGTTCAAACAGCACGGCGTCGACTTCGTCGTGCGCGATAACCTGCGCGATCTGGTCGACGGCATGAACGCACTCGGCCGCGGCGGGCACCTGGATTTCGAGCAGGTCGAGCGCGAGGTCATCGCCAGGGACCGCGAGGTCGGCAACAAGTACTCCAAGGACGCGCAGTTGATGGCGATCACCAATGCGCGTCAGTACCTGGGCGACAAGATTACCCGCGTCGCCAAACCGCATCGCATGCTCGACCCGAAGCACGGGCCCTTGATCGCCGTGCGGTTGAACATCCTGACCCGCAAGACCCTGGGCGGCCTGGAGACCAACTTGGATTCGCAGGTCATGCACCCGGACGGGACACCCTTCGCCGGTTTGTACGCGGCGGGCGAGGTGGCCGGTTTCGGTGGCGGCGGCGTCCACGGTTACAACGCTCTGGAGGGGACCTTCCTCGGCGGCTGCATCTTCTCCGGGCGGGCCGCCGGACGCGCGCTGGCACGGGACCTACCGTGAGAACGGCCCTGGTCACCGGTGCCTCGTCCGGTATCGGACTGGCCGTCGCACGCGCACTTGTTGCGCGGGGGTACCGAGTGTTCGGCACCAGCCGGAACCCCGACGCGATTGCGACGGCATCCCGGTTAGAAGGCGTCGACTACCTGGCGCTCGATCTGACCGACGAGGCGAGCATCATGGCGTGCGCCGCGGCAGCAGGTGCCGTGGACGTGCTGGTGAACAACGCTGGCGAAAGTCAGTCCGGCCCGATCGAGGAACTGCCGATGGACGCCATCGAGCGGCTCTTCCGGTTGAACGTGTTCGGTGCGGTCCGGATGACGCAGTTGCTCGCGCCGGGAATGCGCGAGCGCGGTTACGGGCGGATCGTCATGGTCGGCTCGATGCTGGCGAGTTTCCCCTTGGCGTACCGCTCGTCCTACGTCGCCACAAAGGCCGCGATCAAGGGCTTCGCGAACGGCGCGCGCTTGGAACTGTCGCCGTTCGGTGTCTGGGTGGCGACGGTGGAACCCGGCTCGATCAACACCGGGATCGGTGAGCGGCGCACGAAATACATCGCTGCCGATTCGCCGCACGCGGCAGATTTCCGGACGATGCTCACGCACCTGGACGCCAACGAGCACAACGGGATCAGCGCGGACAAGGTCGCGGCGACGATCTTGGGTGCCATCGACGCCGAACGTCCCAGACCGCTGTACGCCGTCGGCAGTCGGGCCCCACTGGTGTTCATGATCCGTCGGCTCGTCCCGCGAACAGTGGCCGAGCAGATGGTCGCGCGGGCCCACGGCCTGAAGCGATAGCCGATTCAGCCGACCTCAAGGAAATCGCGGATCAGAGTCGTCACCTTCTCCGGTTGCTCGATCGAACTGGAGTGGCCGCTGTCCGGGATGATCTCCAGCCGTGAACCGGCAATCGTGGCAACGATCGCCCGCGCCCGCGCAACCGGTGTCGGGACGTCGTGTTCGCCGACGGCGACGAGCGTCGGCGCAGCAATGGCACCGAGCTCGGCCAGAACCGAGTTGCGGTCGACTACACCGAGAACTGCGTGGCGAATGGCACCGCGATCACAGCGCGCGAGTCGGGCCAGCCAGTCGTCGATGAGTTGTGGGCTGCGCGGATCGAGGCGGAACGAAGGGCCGAACATAAGCTTCAGCACCGGCTTACGCACCGGTCCGATACCGAACAACCGGAAGATTACAGACAACAGCTTGTCCTGGCGTGCGGCGGACGGGTCCTCGGCGTCCGCACTGGTGTCCAGCAGGACGAGCGAGCGAACCAGTTCCGGATGACGGGCCGCCAGCCGCAATCCGACAAAACCGCCCATCGACAGCCCGACATAGTGCACCGGTCCGACAGCCAGATGCTCGATCAGCCCGCGGACGTCTGCTGTGAGGGTGTCCATGTCGTAACCGCCTGCTGCAACAGGGGAATCTCCCTGTCCACGCCAGTCGATCGCCACGCATCGATAGTTGTCCTGCAGTGCGGCGATCTGGGCCGAGAACATCCAGCCGCTGAACAGCAGACCGTGACCGAACACGATTGTCGGCGCATCCGGGACGGCGGCCGGTGCTCCGGTATCGGTGTACGCGATCGTCGCGCCGTTCGTCGTCAGCATGGGCATGAGACGAACCTACCGCTGAAGCAACTACGGTTCACATTGCTGCGTGGTCCGCAACAATCCACCCTGACGGCGGCCGTCACCGCACCGACTTTCGAGACCCCCGGCCGATCAGTGCCGCGGCGCCGAGGAACAGAACCGTGAGGATGAACAGCCAGAACGCTCCCTTGATGATGGCACCGGCGACGCCGGTGACGATGGCCAGGACGACGAGTAGCACGATGAGGATCATGTAGGAGACTCTTCCCGAAGTTCACATTCTCCTAACATCGACCGCCTGTGACGACTCATGACATGCTGATCGCTGGCCTCTCGCTGGGCCGTGCCGGTCGCCGCGCCTATGCCTCCACTCGCGCCCCCGCGTGGAGGTGAGATCGCGCGGCCGTCACCGCACGGGCTGTGTTGCCAGCCAACCTTTACCTCTGCGCTCGGAAGCTTGGGCGAGCCAGGCGTCGTGGATCACCTCAGCCAGTTCGACTCGGGTGAGTTCGCCGATCCGGCTGGAGCGCAGCAGCCCGGACCAACGCCTTCGACATGCCAGCAGGCTAGCCGCCGCTGCCGAGCACACAAGACGAGTTGGGGAACCGGCAGTGCACAGGTGTCCGCACGACCCGTCCGCCGACGAAATCTGGACGTCAGTGGGCCCAATGGACGGGTATCCGCAGTGGAGCAGACAGCACCGTCGATGCGTCCCCTACTGCCGTCTCGACCTGGGCCTGGGTCAGAAACAACGCGTGGGACAGATCTGCACCGTACAGCTTCGTCCCACGCAGTTCCGCACACATCAGGTCGGCCCCCGTCAGGTCGGCCCCGGTTAGGTCGGCCCCGATCAGCACCGCAGCTCCCAGGTCCGCATAGGCCAAATCCGCTCCCCGCATATCGACACCTATCCGCAACGCTCCCCGCATCCTGGCCGCCGCCGGTTCAGCCCGCTTGGACGACCGGATCGATGCACTGGCCCTTCCGAGCAGCTCGATCGCTGCCGTGCAGTCGGCATCCGTGGCGTCGCCGCAGATCTCCTCGGCCGCCAACAGTGTCCGTCCCTCTATTTTGTCGAAGGTCGCAATTAATTCGTCGCGATCAGACCCGATCGGACAGCGTTGCACAGCCTCGGCGAGGAACCAGAGCGTCTCGTGCAGCACGGACATCTTCCTGAACACCTGGAACATAGACTCGGCCGTCCTGGGCCACCGGCGCCAGTCGTTGCCCGCGAAGGTCACCTGTGCCACCTTCTGGCCTGCGCCGTAGCAGGTGTACTCCGTGCAACTGCGGAGCCCGTTGGACCGCAGTGTCGCGTGGATGCCACAGCCGAACTCGGCCACCAGGTTTCGACAGGGCTCACCTGCTTGCTTGTCGAAGGCGAACTGAGCGGACGCTTTGAAGGACAGTGCGGCGCAGCACAGACCGAAACACTGGGCGCAATCCGCCTCCAGTCCTGCTCGGCGACTATCGGATTGAGCTCTGGGCTCGTCCATATGACCCGCCCTTCCGCTTCGCTGGCTGCCGATCATCGTAGGGGTGGACAAAAGGTGGCGCACACGGTGCCGGAGGGCGAGGCGAACATACCCGGATGGATCACGCCCACCCTCGCATCGACCGCTTGCATTCGCCGATCCCAACCGGGTAGTCACCCGCAAAGATGCGTCATACGAGCCGGTAAAGATCATCCGCTACTCACCGGCGCTGATCGTGTCCGACCGCCGTACCGCGGGCACGAGTGGGGGCTACCGGGACGGTGTCGTGAGTGCTGGATCGTCGAGTCCGTGCGGACAGGTTGCTTGGCGTAATGGAGGCTGTGACGATACTGGAGCCTCCCCCGGTCGACTGTGGTTGCAGAATCCTCCCATCAACTGGAATTCGAGCGTCACGAAGATTGGACGAGCATGCCTTCGGTAGCAGTGATCACCGGCGCCAGCGGGGGTATCGGTCTGGCGACCACCCGGGAACTGGCCGCAGCCGGCTGGAGTGTCATCGCAACGGCTCGCCACCCGGAGGCGGCGGGCGCATTGCGGGAGCTCGCTGAGCAGTTGCCGGCGGTGGAACTCAGGACTCTTGACGTCACCAGCGACGACTCGGTCAACTCGTGCATCGGCTCCATCCTCGCCGACCTCGGGAGCATCGACCTACTGGTCAACAACGCCGGCGGCGGGCACCGCGGAACGTTGGAACAGCTCACCGTTGCCGAGCTGTCGCAGTCGATGGAACTGAACTTCTTCGGGGTAGCGCGGGTCACCAGGGCCGTGTTGCCGGCGATGCGCGTGGCCCGAGCCGGCCGGGTCATCACGGTGACAAGTTTGAACGGTGTCGTAGCCCTGCCGTTCAGCGACGCGTACAACGCCGCCAAGTTCGCGGTCGAAGGACTCATGGAAAGCCTGGCGGCAGTGATGCGGGAGTTCGGCGTCTACATCTCGGTACTGGAGCCCGGCCCGGTGCGCACCGCGTTCTTCGCCAATCTCGGTGGGCACGCGGATACCGTCGGCGACGACGACCCGTACGCGGAACTGATCAATCGATTCAACGTCCGGATGGCGGCCCTCGGATCCGGTGGGCAGTCGGCCGAGTCGGTTGCTCGCGTTATCCGGGAGATCGCTGCTGACCCGTCACCGGCGCTGCGCTACCAATCCTCGGAGCAGTCACGGGAGATCGCCGCGCGCAAGCTCGTCGACACCACCGGACGCAGCATCCTGGACGCTACCGCGACACTGCTCCAGCCCTGAACCGGTAGCGGTACAAGCTCACAGGTGACCACCTTCACCTACCCGCTGAACGCATAGCTCGGCCCGGCCAGCGAGCCACCTTTCCCGGCAGGTGCCACGACGAAGACGTTCGGAACAGCGCCATTGCGCTCGAGGCATGGGCTGGCTGCGCGCACAAGTGGTCCAAGGCCACGGCTGCGGCGAAGAAATGGAAGCTCGCAAAGCGAGCCACGTATCTGTCGATTGGCAGCGTCGGCATCATCGGTGGCACTGTCACTCACCGCAGTCCAGGAGACGAATAGCAGGTACGGCACCGTCTACCCCAACGGTGCGGTCAAGCCGCGGGCGACCTCATTGTCGTTCAGCAAGAACGTCATCACGAGCGGCAACACCCCCACCCGCGTCGGTACAAACGGGCAAATCCGCGCCTACATCGGTGGCAGCGGTGCTACCAATCTGGTCCTGGACGTCGGCGGCTACTACAGCCCGCAAATCCACGCCGCACTCAATCCCTTAGGCGGGATCTTTTCCGGCAGGTCACCAGTGCTGTCCTCTACACGCACCAGCACCGGCAACTACGAGGTGACCGTTGATTGCGACGTCAGCGCATGCACCGTGATCGCGTCTGTTAGCGGCGGCACGTACAGCGCCTCAGCCTACGTTCTCCAAGGCGGATCCACGGTGGACGCCAGCACCGTCACCTTGTCGGGCACCGCGATCGACCTGTACTGGACCCTAATCGTCGACTGCCGACAGGGTCCGTCACCCGCGCAAACGCGTGACGTCAGCAACCGCCGCGACGGGGATGGCTCCCGTCAGGGGTCGCGTCCCGCTCGTAGCAGATGGCACGATCAGGGCATGAGCCGTATCGAGGACTACGCGCTGCTCGGTGATCTGCAGACTGCGGCGCTGGTCAGCACCACCGGCTCCATCGACTGGTTGTGCCTGCCCAAGTTCGACTCTCCCGCCTGTTTCGCCGCGCTGCTCGACACCCCTGAGGCCGGGTACTGGCAGATCGCTCCTACCGGAGCTGACATTTGCACGAACCGCCGCTACGTCGAGAACACCCTGGTCTTGGAGACGGAGTGGCGCAGCCATTCGGGCACGGTACGAGTGATCGACTTCATGCCACCGCGCGGGCACGCCCCTGACGTGGTGCGGATCGTGGAAGGGGTTTACGGGACCGTCGCGATGCGCTCGGAATTGCGGTTGCGGTTCGACTACGGGCGGATCGTGCCCTGGGTGCGCCACCACGCCGATCGGATGGAGGCAATCGCCGGGCCGGACCGGGTCCGGCTCCGTACCCCCGCCCCGACCCAAGGACGCGAGCTGTCCACGGTGTCCGAGTTCACCGTCCGCGCCGGAGACCGAATTCCGTTCGTGCTGACCTGGAACCCCAGCCACGAACCACCGCCAAAATCGGTGAACGCCGAAGATGCGCTGCGCGACACCCTCACGTTCTGGTCCGAATGGGTCGATAGCGGCACCCCGGCCCACGGCCCATACCGCAAGGCGATCACCCGGTCCCTGCTCACCCTGAAAGCGCTGACCTACCAACCGACCGGGGGGATCGTCGCTGCGGCCACCACCTCGCTGCCCGAGCAGATCGGTGGCCCCCGCAACTGGGACTACCGCTACTGCTGGCTGCGGGACTCCACCTACACGCTGCAGGCGCTGATCTCCGCCGGCTACCTCGACGAGGCCAAAGCCTTGCGGGAATGGCTGCTTCGGGCGGTGGCCGGCGACCCGGCGCAACTGCAGATCATGTACGCCCTGGACGGCACCCGCCGCCTGCCCGAATCCGCGCTGCCCTGGTTGGCGGGCTATGAGAACTCCACACCGGTACGAACGGGAAACGCCGCGTCCGACCAACTGCAACTCGATGTCTGGGGCGAGACACTGGACGGTTTGGCGTTGGCCCGTAATTGCCAGATCAGCCCCCACGATGACGCGTGGGACCTGCAGGTCGCCCTGATGAACCACCTGGAAGGCAACTGGGACCAACCCGACAACGGCCTATGGGAGATGCGGGGCGCGCGACGGCACTTCACCCATTCCAAGGTGATGGCCTGGGTCGCCGCCGACAGGATGGCCGCCGCCGTCCGCACCCATCCCGACCTGCACGGGCCCGCCGACCGGTGGGAACAGTTGCGGGACACCATCCACGCCGACGTCCTCAGCCACGGCTTCGATACCGCCCACAACACCTTCACCCAGTCCTACGACACCCCCGGCCTGGACGCCAGCCTGCTGATGATCCCCCGCGTCGGATTCCTGCCCCCGAGCGACCCTCGGGTCCTGGGGACCATCACCGCTATCCAGAACGAACTCACCGAGGACGGGTTCGTCAAACGCTATGAGACCACCGGCTCCGACGACGGACTTACCGGCGGCGAAGGACTCTTTCTCGCGTGCTCATTCTGGCTCGTCGACGCCCTGCACCTGGCCGGCGAACAACAGCAGGCCACCCAACTGTTCGAGCGGTTGCTCGACCTCCGCAACGACGTCGGACTGCTCAGCGAGGAATGGGACCCCACCGGCAAACGCCAACTCGGCAATACCCCGCAAGCGTTCAGCCACTTCCCGCTCGTCACCAGCGCCTTGCAACTGCACGCCGGCAAAGGTCACCACAGCAACCAACCCATTGCCGCACCCGAGCAACCCCGCCCGGCAGATTAGCTACACCGCCTCCGAAACTTCACCGACTACGCTGCAGAAGGTCGCTACGCCAGCGACGATCCCGTCGCCAACGTCCGGCACCTCACTGATCTCGCGAATCACCCGCCGCGGCCGGGCACTGGCGGGGAGCGCGCGGCGCGGCTGCGATGATGTTTTCCCGTGAGGAGCTTGCCGACACCCATCGCGG
>JBDTDN010000174.1:0-6839 GCA_039923055.1 Jatrophihabitantaceae bacterium | reverse complement strand
GCAGCGCGGTGCCCGGGATGGCGGTATCGGCGGCCGGGCACCAGGCATCGCCGCTGGTCCAGATGAGTGTGGTCGGGTCCTGGGTCTGGGTGACGAACGCGTCGACCGGCGTCGGTGCGCCGCCGTTGGGCGGGGTTCGCTGGCAGATGAGAACCGGGGCCCCGCAGTCGGCGTAGTTCCATCGCGTCGCGTGATCGGCACGCTGGTTCGGTGGCTGTCCACAGTCCACCGTCCGGGAAACCGGCGCCGGCACACCCGACTGGCTCCTGCCGCCTCCGGAGTCCGGGATGCCTACACACTGGCCGTCAACCAATATCCCTTGCTGCCCGCCGTAGCTGCCGTCCGTGCTTTGGAAAACGCACATGTCTCTGTGGGTAGCTAGATTGCCGCTGACTCCTGCAAAGTCAGACCTTGGGCTGACAAAGATCACCGCACTCGCGATCGCGAATACAACTGGACGCCAGATCATGGAGGGCTCGTGTACACGACGGTCCACGCATCGTTCCGCCAAGCGAGCCAGAGTGCGCTTTGTAACCCGTTATGCGCAGGGTCGGCATTCCTGAACTTGTTGTTGCCATCGACGGCTTCCAACGACGTGATGTCAAAGGTAACGACATCAGATAGTTCGGAGCCGCGCGCGCCGTCATTCTCGCCTTCGCGCACGGTACGAATCGTGAAGCGACCGCCGATGTAGTGATCACCTGCCTTACGGGTGTTGTCGAGTCCGTCGGCGTGGCTGCGGCATTCGGTGCAGGTTGATTGGAAGTAGTGGCGCATGTAGGCGCCGCTGGTGGTGGCGAAGCCCCAGTCGATGGCGGATGAAGAACTCGGCGAATGCCTGTGCGCCTGCGCTGGTGTGCTCGGTGGCGAGGACCGGTTCGACTGGCGGCTTCTCGCCGGGGGCGCGCAGGTTCGGTCCGGTTGTCGGGACGTCCGCGGGGACCGTGGGCACGGGCGGCGGCGTCGCCACCGTCGAACTCGGTGCAGGCTGGGCGGTGACGCTGCTGGTGGGTGCGTCCGGGGTGCTCGTGTGCGGCGCAGGAGCATTGCTGCCGCTGCAGCCTGTCACCGTGATCAGAACGATCAAAGCCGTCATATACGTTGATAACGCCCGGAACATCTGTCAGATCATACGAGTCGCACAGGTTCACCGCACCCACCGCCGGAGACCTGTGGATAGTGTGCGGACCGCGTCGTGCCTAGGCTGTCGCGGTGACCCTGTTCGAGCCCGACGAACCCACGCGCACGAACGTGCCGTTCGACCCTCTCCCGCGGGGTACGCCCTTGACCGCGGGGGGACCCCCATCCGCCCCCCTTGCCGCCCGGATGCGGCCGCGCACGCTGGACGAGGTCGTCGGTCAGGATCACCTGCTCGCGGCCGGTTCGCCGCTGCGTCGGCTGGTCGAGGGCGATGCCCCGATGTCGCTGATCCTGTTCGGCCCGCCCGGCACGGGCAAGACGACGCTTGCACTTATCGTCTCCACCGCGACCAATCGGCGGTTCGCCCAACTCTCCGCGCTCAACGCAGGAGTCAAGGACGTCCGCGAAGTCATCGCTACCGCCAAGGCCGAACTGGGTCGCACCGGTCGGCAGACCGTGCTTTTCATCGACGAGATTCATCGCTTCTCCAAGACCCAACAGGACTCGCTGCTAGGCGCGGTGGAGGCGCGGCACGTCACTTTGGTGGCAGCGACGACGGAGAACCCGTACTTCTCGATCGTCTCGCCGCTGCTGTCGCGCAGCCTGCTGCTCACCCTGCAACCGCTGGACGAAGCGGCGATCGCCGAACTCGTCGAGCGTGCGTTGACGGACGAACGCGGCTTGAACAGTGCCGTCACGCTGGACCAGGACGCCCGAACCCACCTGCTGCGGATGTCCGATGGTGACGCCCGGCGCGCGCTGACCGCGCTGGAGGCTGCGGCCGGTGCAGCCGTCGCCGAAGGCAGAGCGAGCGTCGACCTGGCGACCCTCGAGCAGGCCGTCGACACCGCCGCTGTGCGCTATGACCGCGACGGTGATCAGCACTACGACGTCATCAGCGCGTTCATCAAGTCGATCCGCGGCTCGGACGTGGACGCCGCACTGCATTACCTGGCTCGGATGATCGTGGCGGGCGAGGATGCCCGGTTCATCGCCCGCCGGCTGGTGGTGCATGCCAGCGAGGACATCGGCCTGGCTGACCCGACCGCGCTACTCGCGGCCACCGCCGCGGCCCAGGCCGTACAACTGATCGGGATGCCCGAGGCGCGGATAAACCTGGCCCAGGCGACCATCCACCTGGCATCGGCCCCGAAGTCCAACGCCGTGGTGACGGCCATCGATGCCGCACTGGGCGACGTCCGTGCGGGCCTGGCTGGTGCCGTACCGCCCGTGCTGCGCAGTGGGGCAGGCCACGACCCCGGTGCGGCCAAGCCCGGGCACGGGCAGAAATACCGCTATCCGCACGATGCCGCCGAGGGAATCCTCGCTCAGCAGTACCCACCCGACGAACTGGTCGGCCGTGACTACTACCTCCCTGCTGCACGTGGTGCCGAGCGTCAGCTCACCGACCGAATGGCCAAGCTGCGTGCGGCCGTCCGCGGTGCCGCCGATCAGCCAGGGCCGCCGGGCAGCGTTCGCTGACCCGATAGGGTCGCAGGGTTCACGTCGCACCGATCCGAGGAGGCCTCGGTATGTCCGGAGGGGCTGTTGCCGCACTCATTGCGGCGATTGCGTTCGTCCTGCTCGTCCTGCTGCTGGCCATCCCGCTGCTGAAGCTGGGGCGGATGCTGGACGAGGCAACGCTGGCAATCCGCAAGGCCCATGAAGGTGCCGTGCCGCTGCTGGACGGCGCGCAGGACACCGTGACGCAGGTGAATGCGCAACTCGTCCAGGTGGAGGGCATCACCAAGAACGTCAACTCGATCTCCTCGAACGCGGCCGCGATGTCCGCGGTCGTCTCCAGCACGATTGGCGGGCCGATAATCAAGGCTGCCGCGTTCAGCTACGGCGTCCGGAAGACGGTTCAGAGTCGGCGCGATGCCGACGCGGTCAAGGCTGGTCGCCGAAAGCACCGCTCCGCCAACCGGGGGAGCAAGCGATGACCCGTCGCCTGTTCTGGCTCGCGATGGGCGTGACGATCGGCGCACTGGTCGTCCGCAAGCTGTCCAAGCTCGCCGAAAAGCTCACGCCGCGCGGCATGGCCGGTGGTATCGGCTCCGGGCTGGCAGACCTCGCCGAGGCGCTGCGCGATTTCGCCGACGACGTCCGTGATGCGATGCGCGATCGCGAAAGTGAGTTGCGGGCCAGTACGGGCTTGGACGGACAGTTGGGCAAGGTCGAGGAAGCGTAGATGGACACCTCAGAGATCAAACGGCGGTTCCTGGCTCACTTCGAGGCGAACGGGCACACCGTCGTCCCGAGCGCACCGCTGCCGTTCGAGGACCCCAACCTGCTGTTTGTCAACGCCGGCATGGTGCAGTTCGTCCCGTACTTCATCGGCCAGCAGACCGCGCCGTGGCAGCGCGCGACCAGCATCCAGAAGTGCATTCGCACCCAGGACATCGACGAGGTCGGCAAGACCACCCGGCACGGCACGTTCTTCCAGATGAACGGCAACTTCAGCTTCGGCGACTACTTCAAGCAGGGTGCCATCGAGCTGGCGTGGGATCTGTCGACCAAGTCAGTTGCCGACGGCGGCTTCGGTCTGGACCCTGAACGCATCTGGCCCACCGTCTACCTCGACGACGACGAGGCGATCGACATCTGGCGCCGGGTGATCGGCGTGCCGGCGGAGCGGATCGTGCGTCGCGGCAAACAGGACAACACCTGGGACATGGGCATTCCCGGTCCGGCCGGAACGTGCAGCGAGCTGTTCTACGACCGCGGTGCCGACTACGGCCCGGAGGGTGGGCCGGCCGTGGATGAGGACCGGTTCATGGAGTTCTGGAACCTGGTCTTCATGCAGTACGAGCGAGGCACCTCGACGGGGCCGGACAAGGGCGACTACGAGATCCTGGGCGACCTGCCGGCGAAGAACATCGACACCGGAATGGGCATGGAGCGAATGGCGACGCTGCTGCAGGGCGTCGACAACCTGTACGAAATAGACCAGACGCGACCGATTCTGGATCGTGCCGCCGCGCTGTCCGGGAAGGTGTACGGCGCCCACTCCGGGCACGCGGCCAGCCAATCCCATCCCGACGACATCCGGCTGCGGGTGATCGCCGACCACGTGCGGTCCGCGCTGATGCTGATCGGAGACGGGGTGACCCCGGCCAACGAGGGCCGCGGCTACGTGCTGCGTCGCATCCTGCGCCGTGCCGTGCGCGCGATGCGGTTGCTGGGTTACGAGGACCGCTCGTTCCCGGAACTGTTCCCGGTCGCGCGCGACTGTATGGCGCCGTCCTACCCCGAGCTGGCGACCGACTTCGAGCGAATCTCCTCCTACGCCTATGCCGAGGAGGATGCGTTCGGCGCGACGCTGCGCGCGGGTACGACGATCCTCGACGTCGCGGTCGCCGACACCAAGCGGGCCGGCGGCTCGCAGCTGGCCGGCGACAAGGCCTTCCAGCTGCACGACACGTACGGCTTCCCGATCGACCTGACGCTGGAGATGGCGGCCGAGCAGGGCATCAGCGTCGATGAGGTGGGCTTTCGTCGGCTGATGGCCGAGCAACGCGCGCGTGCCAAGGCCGATGCGAAGTCGAAGAAGACGGCCCACGGCGACCTGTCGGTGTACCGCGCTGCGCTGGCGGCCGGTGCGAACGAGTTCACCGGGTACCGCGAGTTCGCCCGTGAGGCCACGATCACCGCGATCGTCGGCGACAGCGGTCTGCAACCGGCCGCCGTCGAGGGCGACGACGTCGAGATCGTCCTGGACTCGACTCCGTTCTATGCCGAGGGCGGTGGGCAACAGGCCGACTGGGGCCGGCTCACCGTGAACTCCGGCGGACGTGAGGCCGAGCTGACGGTGCTGGACGTCCAGTCACCGTTGCCGGGTCTGGTGTCGCACCGCGTCAGCGTGCTGTCCGGCGAGGTACGTCCGGGCGATGTGGTGCTGGCGCAGGTCGACCTGTCCCGCCGAGCCGCGATCTCGCGCAGCCACTCGGCGACGCACCTGCTGCATGCGGGCCTGCGCCGCTCGCTAGGTGATACCGCATCGCAGGCCGGTTCGCTCAACGCTCCCGGCCGGCTGCGCTTCGACTTCAAGACACCGTCGGCTGTCGCCCCGTCCGTGCTCGGCGAGATCGAGGACGAGATCAACGAAGTGCTGCTGCGCGACCTGCAAGTGCGGTGGTTCGTCACCGATCAGGCCGAGGCGCGGCGCATCGGGGCCATCGCGATGTTCGGCGAGAAGTACGGCGACCGCGTGCGTGTGGTGGAAATCGGCGACTACTCACGCGAACTCTGCGGCGGAACGCACGTCGAACGCAGTTCGCTCATCGGCATGGTGAAACTGCTGGGCGCGGAGTCGATCGGCTCAGGCGTTCGCCGGGTCGACGCGCTGGTCGGTCTGGATGCGTTCCGGTTCCTGGCGCGCGAGCACGTGCTGGTGCAGCAACTTGCGGGGGAGTTCAAGGCCCCGCCGGAGGAGCTGCCCGAGCGCATCTCGAGCGCGCTCGAACGGCTCAAGGGCGCCGAACGCGAACTGGACCACCTTCGTGTTGCAGCGGTGCTCGCCAGTGCAGCCTCACTCGCTGCCACCGTCGAAGACATCGGCGGCGTCCAGGTCGTGGCCGCGGCCGCCCCGGCCGGTGTTGGCAGCAACGATCTCCGTTCGCTCGCGATGGACGTGCGCGGCCGGTTGCGCCACGGCGATCCGGCGGTCGTGCTGCTGGCCTCGCCGGTCGACGCCGGTGGTGTCAGCTTCGTCGCGTGCGTCAACGAAGCCGGTCAGGTTGCCGGGCTGGCCGCGGGAGAACTGGTGCGGTCCTTCGCGCCCGTCCTCGGCGCCCGCGGCGGCGGCAAGGCCGACCTGGCCCAGGGCGCCGGCGGCGATGCGGCCAAGCTGTCCGACGCCTTCGCCGCGGTCAGGGCCGCACTGACAACGCGATGACCGGAACGTGGTTGGGCGTGGACGTCGGTTCGGTTCGGGTGGGCGTGGCGCGCACCGATCCGCACGGGATCCTCGCCACCCCCGTGACTACGTTGCACCGTGATACGAGGACCAATCAAGACATCGCAGAGCTGGCTGCGTTGGTCGCCGAGCACGAGGCCGTCGGCGTGGTGGTCGGCCTGCCACGGACCCTGGCAGGTCGGGAGGGGCCGTCCGCGGTGATGGCCCGTGAATATGGCACATTGTTGGCCGCGGCGATAAGTCCGATTCGCCTGGAGTACGTCGACGAACGCCTGACCACCGTGAGCGCGCAGCGTAAGCTGACCGACGGTGGAGTCCGGGGAAGCCGGGCCAAGCGAGCTGTGATCGACCAGGCCGCTGCCGTCGAATTGTTGCAACACTGGCTGGACATCTGCCGCTGACAGCGCGGCGCGAAGGTGCATCGTGGGACGATCTGACAGGAAACGGAGTTCGCTGGCGTGTCGCACTACGAGCGCGAGCCGCGTGTTGATCCCGGCCCGCGACGCCGCCCTAGCCCGGCTGCGACACACGATGACGAACTGGATCCGAACACGCTGCTGTTCGGGGACGATGATCATCAACCCGGTCCGCCACTGAGTCGGTCTGAACGGCGCCAGGCGGAGAGCAAGGCTGTCAACCACCGGCGAAATCGGCGCAGCCGCCGGGTATTCATCGTCATGGCGGTGGTGATAGTGCTCGTGGTCGGCATCACGGCTGCCGTCGTCGTCCCGAAGTTGTCGGACTGGTTCGGCACTCCGGACTACGCCGGGTCAGGGACGGG
>JBDTDN010000173.1:0-2785 GCA_039923055.1 Jatrophihabitantaceae bacterium | reverse complement strand
CGTCCGGTGCCCGGACGCGGCAGTTCCAGCCCGATCACGCTGAGCGTCAGCGTGCCCGCCGACGCGGCACGGGTCAGCGACGTGATCAACTTCGACGTCCGGATAGGTAAGGGCGGGCAGGTCGCCGCCGCACCGTTCGTACTGAACGTCGGCCCCGCGCTCAGCTCACACCTCGTCCCGGTGCTCTCCGGTTCCCCGCAACTGTCCGCGCAGCCGCAACCGTTCACACTCGAGGTCGGCAACGACGGCGCCGGGAACACTAACGGCCCGCTGACCGTCTCGCTGCCGTTGCCTGCCGGGGTCACTGCCCTGGTCGGGGCAGGTGGGCCGTGGAGCTGTGTAGTCGGCATCGTTCTGGAGTGCACCACGAACGCGATGGTTCCGGCCGGCGCGCAGGCACCGCCCATTCAGCTCACTCTGGCGTCCACCGTTCCGGATCAGACCGAAGCGAGTTCGCTGCTGGGTATGGCGTACACGGCGACGTCGACGGATGCGCTCGGCAACACCGGCAGCACCGGGGCGCTCAGTCTGAGTAGGCCTGCCATGATCGCTCCGAGCCTGTCCACGGCCGCAACGAACCTGAGTGCGACCGGCTTCGACCTGACGGTCCACAACACCGGCAGCGCGGCCACCACGGCTGACCCGGTGCTCACCGAGCAGCTGCCCGCTGGCGTCATCGCCACCGCCGACACGGCCGGCACACTCTGGGGGTGCCTGCAGAACGGCACCATCCTCACCTGCACTGGCAAGGGCGTCAGCATTCCGGCCGGCGGCAGCGCCGGTCCGCCGCACGTCAGCGTGCACTTCCCTGCCGGCGCGTCCGGGCAGTTCGTCCTGTCCGGGTTCGGCCGCTCTGGGCAGTACGTCAGCACCAGTTCCAGCGCCGCGGTGAACTGGAGCAATCCGTCACCCCCCGCGCCGGTCCTGTCCACCTCGTTCACCCTCGCCCAGAACCCGCTTTACAACGGTGAGCAGACCACGGCCACGCTCGAGGTTGCCGATACCGGCAGTGATTACGACAAGCCGTTCGCCTTCGCGGTCGTGCTGCCGCCGAGCACGAGTTCTGGCACGGGCTTCGCCTCCTCCGGACTGCTGGGTGGTGCGGTCGCGGGCGGTGGCACGAGCGGCGGGTTGATAACGCTGAACCCGACGCCGTGGCTTCAGTGCGGATTGGTCCAGGAGCTGTTCCCGCTGGGCGGCAGCAAAAAGACCGCACTGGTGTGTGCTGCGAACAGTCTGCCCGCCGCTTCCCGCGCCGACGCGTTGAACCTGCCGATCACCGTGAGCAACGACGTGTCGGGAACCCTGACGTTCACCCACGGCATCGTCCGCGGCGCCACCGGCGCGACCGCGACCGATGCCCTGCGAATGGCGGAGGTCACGGTGAGTAGGTCGATAAATGCCCCGCTCACCGGCAGTCAGGACATCGACGTCCCCACCTACCAGTTGGTGGCCGACGCCGGGGCGAGCCAGCATCACAGCGCGACCACCCCGGCCGCCGCCGGTGCGACCGGTGCGGCCGCGGTTCCCCAGCCGACGGTGGTGAACCTGGACGCATCGCTGACCACCGACACCGGTCATCCGCTGACGTACGGCTGGACGCAGACGATGGGTCCGGCGGTGCAGTGGAAACCGGCGACACGGGGTGCTCTGCTGCCCGGTATGGGGGCGCAACCGGACTACCCGCGCGGCACGGTGTTCGCCGGACTGGTCCGGAACAAGCATCCGTCTGCCTACGGGGTCCGGCGGTCGTTCACGTCGCCGACGATTACGCAGACCACGACGTTGGGCTTTCGCGTCTACGTCACCGATGGCTTCAGCGTGCACAGTGCGGACACCACCGTCACCCTAGACCCGCTACCGGACAATCCACCGACAGCGACCATCGCCGTCACCGACAAGACGACTGACGCCGTGCTGGTGCCCGGCGGGCCTACCCCGGCCGCCGGCGACGCGATGCAGGTGGTGGTGAGTCCCGCCGACCTCGACGGCGACCAGACCAACGTGACGGTCGGGGTATTGCGCCCGGCCGAACTCGGGCTGGCGCCGTGGCCCAGCCCGCTGAATCGGTTTCATCGGGTGGTCAACAGCCCGCAGTACTTCACGTTCAGTTGGCCAAGTGGTACGCCGCAGTTGACCCTGCAGGCGCTGGTGACAGATGGTCATCAGAACCCGGATGGCACCGCAGTCACGACGCCGGTGAACGCCAGCCTCGGCCCGGACCCGGTCGCGTTGGGTATCGCCATCACCGGCGTGCCGGGCAGCCCAGCCGTGGAGGGCGGGAAGGTGAACCTGGGCACGACGCTCACCAACGGCAGCGTCGGCGGTGCGAGCTCGGCGGTGAGCTGGAAGTACGTCTCGGGCGACAAGATCAATGATCTGACCAAGACCGGCGCCAACGCCTCATTCACGGTGCCGGCAGGCGTCAAGACCGGCGACACCGTGGTGGTCGAGGCCGATGTGGTCCGCGGAACCGGTAGCGATGCCTCGGCCGCCTCGACGACGGCCACGATCGCGCTGGTGCCGGCGCCGCCGCTGACGGTAAGTGTGACCGGTCTCGGCTCGCTGAACGTGGCCCCGAACGCCACCCTGAAGCCGGTCGCGGTGGGTACTGGTGGGATCGGCGCGATCACCTACAAGTGGTCGGTCGTACTCGGCGACGGAACGCTCAGCGACAACACCCATGCCACCGCCAGCTACAAGGCCGGCGCCAACAACGGCTTCGACATGCTGCACGTCGATGCCACCGATACTGCCCACCACACCGCATCCCAGGACGTGCCGG
>JBDTDN010000172.1:0-8347 GCA_039923055.1 Jatrophihabitantaceae bacterium | reverse complement strand
CACGTGGGTGGTTCAGGTTCTTGAGACGGTCTAGCGGCCGAACCGTCCCAATCATCTGACCATCTCGACGTGCTGCTCGGCGGCGGCCTCGGCTTGGACGCCCGGAATCGTTGGGGCGCGTTCCCGCGGTGGTTCAGATCGGAAGCGCTTTGGGTCAGGTACCTCGGGACGGGACACCCGAACCACCACGCCATCAAGTGCTATTAAGTGCTCGCCACATGCGGCGACTGCCGCATCGTGCCGTCACGTTCGGGGGTCAAATGGGGGTCAAGACGCATTCTGGTACTACCCGAAAATGCCACAGGCCCCAGAAACTGGGGCCTGCGTTGTGGAGCTGAGGAGATTCGAACTCCTGACCCCCTCGATGCGAACGAGGTGCGCTACCAGGCTGCGCCACAGCCCCGAATTACTCGGGATCGGCCACCGAACACGCCAGCGAGCCGTCGATCAGGCTACCAGCCGATCAGGACGCCCGGCGATGCGCGGTGGCAGCAGCCAGCTCCTCGTTGTAGACGCCGGTGAGGTCGACGGTATCGAGGTTATGCAACTCGATGTCGTCGTCGTCGATACGCACCGCGGTGGGCGCCAGCGGCTCGAAGTCCGCCTGCTCCTTCATCGCCTCGTAACCGATCGGCCGGCGGGCGGTGGCACGCTCCTGACGATTGGTGCGCCGCTCACGATCCTTCAATGCCTGGCTGCGCAGGAAGTACAGGTACCCGGCAAGGCCGACCAGAAACGGCGTGGCCAGCAGCCACATCGCGCCACCCATTATCAGCGCCATGGCACCGAACAACAACGACCCGACACCGAGGATCCCGAGCGAACGGCGTCGGCGGGTCATCATGTGGATGCGAGCTTCGGACATCTCCGAACGATCGACGGGGTACATCAGCGCCTCCTGGGCGACGGGCACGGGGCGACGAGAGGGTAAGGCGGGCGCGACCGGACCACGCTCACGCGGCACGAAAACCTCAGGACGGTCGACCGCAACCTGAGCACGGCGACCGAGAGCACGCATCGCCCGACCGAAGCCGTCGACAGAACGCTCACGCCGACGCTCGTCGTTGCGGCGCAGCACCATCGGGACGACCACGATGAGCCAGAGGACCGCAAGCACGAACACGGTCATCATCGGGGACAGCAATTCGCACCTCCAGTCACACCAGTAACACGGCTATCCGTCTAAATTAGTCATTGAGGGTCAAGCACACCGGTACCTCGCTCGGCGTGTCGGACAACGTCCTGCCGGATCCGCTGTGGGTGCGAGCGGCGATCAACCCGGCGGCTGGGGCAGAACGGCCAGCCGGGACAGCATCGGCGAGGCCTGCATCTCGTCCGCCGTCACCGCGAATGCGATGTGATCACGCCACGCACCGCCGATGTCCAGGAACCGCTCGTAGTAGCCCTCACGTCGCAGCCCGAGCTTCTCGACCACGCGCAGGCTGGCCTGATTTTCCGGACGGATGTCCACCTCGACGCGATGCAATCCCACCGGTCCGAGCAGATGATCGATCACCAGGGCCAGCGCCGTCGGCATGACTCCGCGCCCAGCCACCGCGCCGTCGACCCAGTACCCGACGGTGCAGCCTCGCAGCGCGCCCCACACCACGTTCGAGACGTTGATCTGCCCGACCAGCTTGCCGCCGAAGCAGACGACGAACGGCAACATTGTTCCGGCACGACCGGCCTTGCGCAGCGCCGAACACAGTCCGGGCCATGCGGACGGTCCGTTGCGTTCAACCCACGACAGGCTGGAGGACGGCTCCCACTGCACCAGCCAGGACTCGTTGCGTAGCCGGACCTCGCTCCACGCCCGACCATCGCGAAGGCGCGGTGGGCGCAGCAGTACCGCGCCCGCGGTGAGTTGTGCCGGCCAACCTGGCCGCCCGGTCACCGGTTCGCGAGCAGCAACGGAATCACGGTTACCCGCGAACCTGCCACCACCTCGGTCACCTCCTCGTCGATGACGACCAGGCAGTTGGACGAGGCCATCGACGCGATCAGGTGCGAGCCGGCACCGCCGACGAGGGAGACGCTGTATCCGCCCGTTGCCTCACGGTGCAGCACGCCACGACGGAACTGACGAATGCCGGACGGGCTGTCGATCCGTTCCAGCGCGACGGCCTGGACGGTTGCGCGCTGCAGGTTGCGCTTGCCGAGCAGCTTGCGAATGGCGGGGCGGACGAAGACTTCGAACGAGACCAGGGCGCTGACCGGGTTGCCCGGTAGGCAGAAGATCGGCACGCGGTTGCCCAGGTGGCCAAAACCCTGCGGCTTGCCCGGCTGCATCGCGACCTGCATGAACTCGACGGTGCCGAGTTCGGTGAGCGCCTGCTTGACGACGTCGAAGGCACCCATACTCACGCCGCCGGTCGTGATCAGGATGTCCGCGCGCAGTAGTTGGCTCTCCAGGACGTCCAGCAGCTTGGCGTGATCGTCGGGAACGATTCCGAACCGTCGGGCGTCGGCGCCGGCGTCCTTGGCCGCGGCGGCGACCAGGTAGGAGTTCGAGTCGGTCACCTCGCCGAACGCCGGCTTGTGCCCGACGTCGATGAGCTCACTGCCGGTCGAGATGACGAGTACCCGAGGACGTGGACGAACGACCACACGGTCACGGCCGATCGCGGCCAGCAGGGCGAGTTGCTGTGGGCCGAGCGCTGCTCCCGCTCCGAGCGCCGCAGCACCAGCGGGCAGGTCTTCACCCATCCGCCGGACACATTCCCCGCTGCGCACCGGGCGTCGGATGGCCACCCGAGCCACCCCGCGATCGGTGTCCTCCAGCCGGATCACCCCGTCAGCGCCGGCCGGGATCGGGGCACCGGTCATGATCCGCATCGACAGACCCGGCCCCATCCCGGAGCGTGATTTCGCACCGGCGGCGACGTCGCCCACCACCGGCAGCACCACCGGGTTCTCCGGCGTCGCATCCCGGGTGTCCACGGCGCGTACGGCATACCCGTCCATGGCCGAGTTGTCGAAGCCCGGCAGTGCCACGTCGGTAATGACGTTCTCGGCCAGCAGCAAACCTTGTGCATCCAGCAGGGTCAGCTCGATGGGGTCGATCGAACCGATCCCGTCCAGCACGACGGCCAGGTGCTCCTCGACAGTCCGCATCCGGGCCGCGTCAGCCACAGGTCCATCTCCTCAATATCTGGTGCATCGGGTAGGACCGATTCAGCACTCGAGTCAGCCTGGGATCAGCTTCTGGCTACTCCCCTGCGTTACATAGTCCCTCAGCCATGCCGTGAAATCAGCGCCAATCTCTGGGTGTCGCTCCGCAAGCTGTACCACTGCCTTGACATATTCGAGGCGGTTTCCGGTGTCATAACGGCGTCCACGGAACACCACACCATGCACCGGAACACCGTCGGCGGCCAGCGCGCGCATCGCGTCGGTCAGTTGAATCTCGCCACCGGCGCCCGGCTCGGTCCTGCGGAGTGCGTCGAAGATCTGCGGCGGCAGCACGTACCGCCCCATGATCGCCAGGGTGCTGGGCGCGTGTTCCGGGTCGGGCTTCTCGACGAGATCGGCGACGGCGACCACGTCCGCCTGCGGGTCCTCGCCCGGCATCAAGGCCGCGCAGCCGTATCTGCTGATCTGTTCGCGAGGCACGTCGATCAGGCCGATCACCACTCCCCCGCGCTCGGCGTAGACCGCCAGCATCAGTGCGAGCAGCGCGTCACGGTCGTCGATCACGTCGTCGGGCAGCAGCACGGCGAGCGGCCCGCCGGCAGCGAACTGTTCGCCGTGTGCCACCGCGTCCCCCAGCCCGCGCGGCGTCTTCTGCTCGACGTGGTGGATGGTGGCCAACGTTGCGGCCCGGTGGACCATCGCCAGGGTTTCGGTGTCGCCCTTGGCCTGAAGGGCGGCTTCCAATTCCGGGCTGGCAGTGAAGTAGTCGCTGATCGCTTCCTTGCCCGGGCCGAGGACGACGAGCACGTCGGTGATGCCGTTCTCGGCCGCCTCGGCGACGACGTACTCCAGAGCGGGCGTGCTGACGATCGGGGCGAGTTCCTTCGGGACGGTCTTGCTGAACGGCAGCAACCGTGTCCCACGGCCCGCAGCGGGGATCAGCGCCCTGCGAACCTGCGCTGGACCGCCATCGCTGCCATTCGCCATGTCGTCAGCGTATCGGGGTCACAATTGGCCCGTGGACGTGCCGAGCAAGAGCGAGCTGCGCAGCCGACAGAACGCCGCTCGGCGCGCACGCGGCGACGAGGCCATCGCCCGGGATCGAGCTGCGATCAGGGGCGCGGTGCTGGCTCGTTGCGATCGGCTCCGACCCAGTTGTGTCGCGGCCTACGTCCCGCTGCCGACCGAGCCCGGCTCGGTCGAACTGTTGGCGGCATTGACGGCACTCGGTATTCGGGTGTTGGTGCCGGTTCTGCTCGCGAACAAGGACCTCGACTGGACACTGTGGACTGCCGACGAAGCGGATCCGGAGAACCTCGGCGTCGACGCGATCGCGCAGGCGCAACTCGTGGTGGTTCCCGCACTCGCCGTCGCGCAGGACGGCACCCGGCTGGGGCGCGGCGGCGGATCGTACGATCGGGCCCTGGGGCGTGTCGGTGACGAATCGCCCGTGATCGCCCTGCTGTTCGAGGACGAACTGGTCGATGCGCTCCCGCGGGACAGTTGGGATCGGCCCGTGCGCGCGGTCGTCCTGCCCGGCGGCTGGCGAGAGGTTGGCGACAGGTAGCGGCCCCGAGTGGACGGGGAATACCGCGATCGGCGACCATGGTTAGCAGTCATATGGCCTGAGTGCCAACTACGGAGGAACGACCGCAATGCCTACCTATCAGTACGCCTGCACCACCGCCGACTGCGGCAACGAGTTCGAGTTGGTGCAGTCCTTCACCGATCCCACCGCCAACGAGTGCCCAGTTTGCGGTGGCCCGGTGCGCAAGGTGTTCTCTGCGGTGGGCGTGGTATTCAAGGGCTCGGGCTTCTACCGGACGGACAGCCGGGACGCCAAGACGGCGTCGGACCGCGCGAAGAAGCACGCCTCGACCAACGGCGACTCGTCAAGCACGTCCGGTCAGTCATCGGACAAGTCGTCCTCGGAGAAGTCGACATCCGGCGAGTCCTCGTCCTCGAGTTCCTCGGATGGTAAGTCGACGTCGGGCGACTCAGGCAAGAACGCACCGGCAGCCAAGTCGTCCGATTCATCGAGCAAGGCCGCCGCACCAGCCTGACCCGCAACCGCACGCCCCGTCCTTACCTATGCTGCCGTGAAGTTCGGTGCCGTCACGGTCGGGTATGCCGGTTTGTCGCGGGCACCTGTCCGACCGTTTTCTCGCTCTCTCCACAGGTCGCGTGTCCTCCACAGCCGTTCGTCGTCACCTCTGGGCGCCTGCGACTCCGCTTTACCGTGCTGTCATGGTCATCTCAATTCGTAACAGGCTGGCCCGGCTCGGCCGATGGCCACGACGCATCGCTGCACTACTCTGCCTGGCCCTAGCCGCGGTGAGCGCTTTCGCGCCGCCGACCGCCCGCGCTCCCGACGCGACGGCCCGCACCGCCCACGACCCAGTTACGCACCAGCCAAGTGGACAGCAAGCCGTCGCGTTGGAACCAGGTCAGGTGGCCGTGGCTGTGCGGCTTGCCGACGGTGGGGCGGGTGCGCAGTTCATGCGCCCCGGCGACCGGATCGACCTGATCGCAGGTGCACCCACCGATACACCATCACCGGGGAACGGCCGGACCCCGGTGCCGATCGTCGACGTCGGGGTGTTGGCGGTCCGTTCACCACCGCCGATCTCGGCTGAGGCCGGCGCGGCGGCTGCGACCGAAGTCGTGGTCGCCTTGAGTCGCAGACAAATCACGCAACTCGCGGGCTTTTCTGACCGGACGGTGTTCGCGGCTCTGGACAAATACCCCTAACATGTTGCGCGCGGGGCACGGTGCTGCGCACCGGACGAAATTGGGGGCACGATGCTCAAGGGCTTCAAGGACTTCATCATGAGAGGCAACGTCGTCGATCTGGCGATAGCCGTCGTCATCGGTGCGGCGTTCGGAGCTGTGGTGACGGCGCTGGTCAAGGACATCGTCACTCCCGTCATCGCCGCCATTGTCGGCAAGCCCGATTTCAGCACGCTGCATTTCACGATCAACCACAGCACGTTCCTTTACGGCGACTTCATCAACGCCGTCATCACCTTCCTCGGTGTTGCCGGCGCGATCTACTTCTTCGTCGTCGTACCGCTGAACAAACTGGCCGAGCGTCGGGCCGCAAGGATTGCCTCTGGTGAGCCGGATCCGGAGCCCAAGCCTGACGACATTGCCTTGCTGGAGCAGATCCGTGACTTGCTGGAGGCACAGTCGCACGGTTCAGCAGCATCCGATCGTCCCCGCCCGTAGCCAGGGCAAACCGATAGTCGACGCACAGCCGTCAGACGCAGCGTCCGACTGTCACCCGTGATGCGGCGGGCGCTCACGTAGGTACCAGTCGTCATCGCGGACGCCGTCGTTCGGGTCATCGCCCCAGCCGTGGCGTTCATCGCTGGAGACGTGCGGAAGTACCGGACCCTCATCGCGCCCTACTGTGCGCTCTGGCCGCCGTACCGTCTCCGCGGTGGTGTCGGTTTCGCTGTCGTCGTCTGCCACAGCTCCAGTGTGCTCCGTCCCCGACCGAGTGCTTTGATGGGCTGATCAGTCCATCCGTCGACGGAGGTTCAGCCCGATGGTCGATTCCAGCAAGATCACTGAGAAGGCAGCTGGTCTGGCCGGCCAAGCCGTTGCCGCCGCAGGCCCGCTCAAGGACAAGGCGGCCGAGGCCGTAAGCCAGGCAGCGGCCGCGGCAGGCCCGTTGAAGGACAAGGCGACCGATCTAGCAGGTCAGGCTGCCGCGGCGGCCGGGCCGTTGAAGGACAAGGCCGAGGAATTGCTGGACAAGGCCGGCGAAATGGCAGCCAAGGGCCTGAGCGCCGCGGCCGAGAACATTGACAAGGTGACCGGCGGCAAGTTCTCCGACCAGATCTCCTCGGTCTCCTCCAAGATCGAGGACAAGCTCGACCCCCTCGATCCGGCCTGAGCTCACGGCACGTCCGGACGCTGCCCACGCGCCTCACATCAGGGGCAGTTGACCCACTCGTCGGTGCCGTCGTCGAACACCTGCCGTTTCCAAATCGGCAGACGGTGCTTGACCTCGTCCACCAGACGCGCGCAGATCTCGAACGCCTCGTGCCGATGTGCGGTCGCGACAGCGGCGACGAGTGCATGATCGCCGATCTTCAGCGACCCCACTCGGTGGCTGACTGCAAGCGCCAGCACCTCCGGGTCGGCAGCGAACTTCGCTGCTATCTCATCCAGGATCTGCTGCGCGGACGGATGCCCGAGGTACTCCAGTTCGGTAACCGTGCGCCCGCCGTCCTGGTCGCGGACCACGCCGCAGAACACCACGCGGGCGCCTGCTGCGAAATCGGCCACCGCAGCCTCATGTGCCGCCACGTCCAAGGGCTGCTCACTGATCTGGACCAGCATCACACGCCACCGCCGGGGCGATGGTCGCCACCGCCGAGTTGCTCGACCGCGTGCTCGAATAGCGGCGCCAGGACCGCGAAACCGTCACGCACTCCACCGGGTGATCCCGGCAACGTCACCACCAGTGCCGCGCCGATCGCGCCGGCAACCCCTCGCGAGAGCACCGACGTCGGCACCCGATCACGGGCGAATGCCCTTATAGATTCGGCAATCCCCGGGATCTGCCGGTCTAATATGGCCGTGATCGCCTCGGGTGTGACATCAGTCGGCGTCAGGCCGGTGCCGCCGGTGGTGAGCACGATTGACGCATCTGCCTCCAGCGCCTCGCGCACCGCGACGCGGATCGCCGCCACGTCGTCCGGGACGATCTGCCGCGACACGACGACATGGCCGGCATCCACAAGTAGCACCGTCAGGATTGCTCCCGACTCATCCGCCCGTTCGCCGCTGGCGGAGCGGTTCGAGCAGGTGATCACGGCTGCCTTCATGAGTCGGCACGCGTCCATTCCCCGGAGCGCCCGCCTGCCTTGGTCTGCAGGCGCACCTCGGTCAGTTCGGCGCTACGATCAACGGCCTTCACCATGTCGTACAAGGCCAAGCCCGCCACCACAACGGCCGTCAGCGCCTCCATCTCGACGCCGGTCCGGTCCGCGGTCCGCGTCGTAGCCGTGATCAACACCGCATCGACCGTCAGTTCCAGGTCGACCGTCACGCCGTGCAGTGCGACCGGATGACACAGCGGGATCAGGTCCGGCGTGCGTTTGGCGCCTGCCACCCCCGCGATCCGTGCGACGGCCAGCGCGTCGCCCTTCGGCAACCCTTGCTGCGCGAGTAGTCCGATGACCTCGGCCGTAGTGCGGAAACG
>JBDTDN010000171.1:0-7472 GCA_039923055.1 Jatrophihabitantaceae bacterium | reverse complement strand
CGGCCGGTCGGACCAGATGCCGATTACGAGCAGGTCCAGGGCCATCAAGGCAAAGTTGCCGTACAACGTGTTGGCCGTGCCGAATCTGGCTCGCAGGTACGGTGCGCCCCAGATCGCGAAGGCCGCGACGAACGCACCCCAACCACAGAACACCACACCGAGCTGCCGGGGTGAGATCATCCCCATCATGAACGGCGAGTAGCCCAGCATGGTGAAAAAGCCCCAGTTGTAGAGCAGGCCGACGATCGAGGTGGTGGCCAGGCTGCGATGACGCAGCGCCTTGATCGGCTCGCTGATGCGCTCCTTGCGTTCGGGCTTCGGAGTGGCCGGTAGCAGTACGAGCGTGGCGATCAGGGAGATACCCATCAGCACCGCGACGCCGTAGAACGGCCAGCGCCAGCTGATCGAGCCCAGCTGACCACCAAGAATCGGGCCGGTGGCGATGCCGATGCCCAGCGCCGTCTCGTACAAGATGATCGCCCCGGCGAATCCGCCCGAGGCCGAACTGACGATCACCGATAGCGACGTGGCGATGAACAGCGCGTTGCCCAGACCCCAGCCGGCGCGAAACGCGACGATGTCGCTGATGCCGCCGGAGGCTCCCGCGAGCGCCGCAAAAACAACGATCAGCACCAAGCCGGTGAGCAGGGTTCGCTTCGCACCGATTCGACTGGAGACCCAGCCGGTCACCAGCATCATGATCGCCGTGACAACCAGATAGCTGGTGAACAGCAGTTCCACCTGGCTATGGCTGGCGTGCAATTGCTTGCCCAGCGCGGGCAGGATCGGGTCGACCAGGCCGATCCCCATGAAGGAGATGACACAGGCAAACGCGACCGCCCAGACGGCCTTGGGCTGCTTGAACGGACTCTCCACATTTTCGTGTGCACTCATGCGGCGAACGAACCTCTAATTTCTGTTTCGGTTGATGAGACGTTCGATCGCAGGCACCGCTGCTATCAAGGCCTCACGGTCGTCGTGGTTCAGACCGGCGAGTTCGACGCGCAGGGCGCTCGCGCGCGCCTCGTGTCGGTCGGCCAGTACTGTGCGACCGACCGTGGTGATGCGGACAAGGGTGGCCCGCCCGTCGGTGGTGTCCGGGATGCGTTCGGCCTGACCGGCGGCTTCGAGCCTGTTGATCAGCGTGGTCATGCCGGGCTGGGAGATCGACTCGCGCGCAGCAAGCTCCGATATGCGCAACGGGCCGGCCGACTGCAGGGTGTCCAGGGTCGTCGCGGTGCTACTGCTGACTTGGGACGGAGCCTGCCGGCGCACCCACATGACGAGCGCCTCGATCCCGTCCGCGACTCGCGTCAACTCCCGGTCCCGTGCCATAGGTCAACTATATAACATGCTTATATACTTTCCCAATGTCCCTGCTGGGTGGTGGGTGGGGGCAGGATGGTGGCCGTGACCGCGGCTCCGCACGATCAACTCAACACGCACGTACGCGCGGCCCTGGCAGCACTCGCCGGCCAGCCTAACGGCGGGCCAAGCCAGTCGCCGCTGCTCACCGTGTTCGACGCGATGGCTGGCAGCCGGCTGCTGGACATCCACGCCCGTCGTCTGCGTGAACGTGGGCTGGGCTATTACACGATCGGCTCGGCCGGTCACGAATCGAATGCCTTCATCGCGCAGGCCCTTCGGCCGACCGACCCGGCGCTGCTGCACTATCGTTCCGGCGCGTTCTTCCTGCAGCGCACGATGGCCGCCGGACGCACGCTGGAGGACGGACTCCGCGCGGTACTGCTCGGCATGTTCGCGGCGAGTACCGATCCGGCATCGGGCGGGCGGCACAAGGTTTTCGGCGACGCGTCCCTGGCGATCATTCCGCAGACTTCGACGATCGCCTCGCACCTGCCCCGCGCGGTCGGCGTCGCCTTCGCGATCGGCCGGGCCAAACGGCTCGGGTTGCCGACCCGCTGGTCGGGCGATGCCGTGGCTGTGTGCAGCTTCGGCGACGCCAGCTTGAACCACTCCACAGCCGCCGGGGCACTCAACACTGCCGGCTACTGCGTGACCCAGGGTCTGCCATTGCCGCTCGTATTCGTGTGCGAGGACAACGGGCTAGGGATCTCGGTACCCTCCCCTGCCGGCTGGGTCGAGCAGGCCGCCCGACGTCCCGGCATCGGCTATCTCGCGGTCCGGGGCGAGGATCCGGACGCCGTCGCGACTGCCGCGCGTGACGCGGTCCAGACGGCCCGACGCGAGCGTCGCCCGACCCTGCTACACCTGCGCACCGTGCGATACCTGGCCCACGCCGGCACCGATGTCGAATCGAGCTACCGCTCCCCTGCCGCACTGGCCGCCGACCTCGACCGGGACCCGTTACTCGCCCTCGCTGCCCGCCTGCCGGGTATCGACCTAGCCGCCCGGTATGACGCCATCTCGCGCCAGATCGAAGACTTGGCCGACGAACTGAGCAGCGCGCCGCGTCTGACATCGGCCTGCGATGTTGCCGCACCCTTGGCTCCCCGGGACGATGCCGCCATTGCCGCCGAGGTCGCGCGCTCAGCAGCGCAGGATCACTCGGATCCACCTCATGCGACGCAACCGCTGACGCTCGCTCAGAGCATCAACACCGCATTGACGCAGGCCATGGCGGCCCGCCCCGAGCTACTGGTGTTCGGCGAGGACGTCGGCGTCAAAGGTGGTGTCTACGGCGTGACGCGCGGGCTGCAACGTCGCTTCGGTGCGCCTCGTGTGTTCGACACGTTGCTGGACGAGCAGTCAATCCTGGGTCTCGGCCTCGGTCTCGGCGTCAGCGGCCTGCTGCCGGTGCCAGAGATCCAATACCTGGCCTACCTGCACAACGCCGAGGACCAACTGCGCGGCGAGGCGGCGAGCTTGCGCTTCTTCTCCAACGGGACGTACACCAATCCGATGGTCGTCCGGGTCGCTGGACTCGCCTACCAGCGCGGCTTCGGCGGGCATTTCCACAACGACAACTCGGTCGGGGTGTTGCGCGACATTCCGGGCCTGGTGATTGCGGTGCCTTCGCGGCCGGAGGACGCCGGACCGATGCTGCGCTCATGCCTGGCTGCGGCTGCGATGTACGGACAGGTGAGCATCTTTCTCGAGCCGATCGCGCTGTACCACGAACGCGATTTGTACGAGCCCGGCGACCAGCGCTGGCTTGGGTCATACTCGGCCACCGAGGCCGTCCCAATCGGGTCAGCGCGGGTTCACGGCGACGGCACCGAGGTAACGATCGTGACGTTCGGCAATGGCGTCCGGATGAGCTTGCGTGCGGCCAAACGCCTTGCCGTGCAAGGTGTTGCGGCCCGGGTGCTCGATCTACGTTGGCTCAATCCATTGCCAGTGGACGACCTACTGCGCGAGGCGCATGCCACCGGTCGGGTATTGATCGCGGACGAAACGCGACACTCGGGCGGCGCCGGCGAAGGGGTGCTCGCGGCCCTGGTCGAGCACGGATTCACCGGACCGATCGCGCGGGTGTCCAGTTGCGACAGCTTTGTCCCGCTGGGCGAGGCCGCCAACCTCGTCCTACTGAGCGAGGACGACATCGTCGCTGCCGGGCTGGATCTACGCACGCACTGACACGAGGGCGGCGCCCGGGCAACCGGGCTGGGTCAGAGGATGTGGTTGATCATGTCGTCAACTTTCCGAAAGGTGTCTGGATCAGCTGTGCGGGCTGCTGGCGCTGTTACCGTAACTGGGCGATGTTCTGGTCGATCGTCTCGGCGCCCATCGGTCCTCCATGGTCACGGCGCGGTGCTGCTCCCCGCAAACCGTCGCGCGGCAACCTGAGGGACTGATACAGAGTCGAGAGCCAATCGCAGCGAGGCGTCCTGCTGGGCCGCGTAGAGCGCGATGGGGTCGGCGATCTGCGCGCCGATGACCTCTGACAACCAGCCGGCGTCCCGCCGCACGCCCGTCATCGTGGCATCTTTGCGGCCCTCGGTCGTGAGGTTGGACTGGAAGATGCCGGCAGCAGACCTGGGCAGGAAGTCCTCGTAGACGATGGGGACTGCCGTCAGCGCGCCCGCCTCCACCAGGTCGGCAACCGCATGATGATCTCGGGCAATGCCTCGGCTGTCCGCTGCTGCGGCCGAGATCATCTTCGGATCGGTCGCCGTGAACGTGAAGAAGCCCAGCCCATCGCGCAGCAGCCCGAGTTCGGTGGACGGTAGCCGTTCACGCCACACCTGCTCGGCGACCGCTTGCCGCGATGAACCGCCCTGCCTCGACGCGGCCGTGAGGCCACCGAGCCGGGTGTCCACCTCGACCAGCATCGCGTCGTAACGGTCGCGGCCCACGCTGGTAAGCGCAATCCCCCGCGCCTCAACCTCGCCGAAGCGCACCCGCAACGAGCCCGGCGCGACTGCACCAGCCGCGTCGCGGAACAGCCGCGGCTCATCCAAGGCACGGAAGGAGGTCTGCCGCAGCAGCACGTCCGGACCGGCCCAACGAGGCGGACCCTGAATGGTGTCGATCATGGCCATGCCCCGCGCAGTCATCCGGCGGTACAGCTCATCGATGTCCAGCACCCGTGGGGTCAGGTGGTTGATGTGCGTCGAGGACACTGCACCGATATCTGCCGCCACAGCAGACACGGCCGTCAACTCGGTGTACCAGCTCGCATCCACCGGTACGACCGACAACTCGAAGGCTCCGGTAGCCAGCGTTAAAAACGTCTCGGCGTCCTCGGCTTCGAGGCAACGACGGACAACCGCCTTTTCAGCAAGGACAATCAGCTCGGGTGTGAATAACACGCGCTGCGCCAGGAACGCGTCGAGCCGCGCCTGCAGATCCGCGGAGAAGTAGCGCCGGTCGTCCGTGACGAGCATCGAGGTGAACATTCGAAACGGGTTCCGCGCCAACTCAACAGCATCGGTCGGCCGGAACGCGGTGCTGATCACCGGGACGGCCGAGCAAGCAGCATCCCTGAGGTCGTAGAAGCCGACCGGATGCATCCCGAGTGCGGCGAAGATCAGCGCGACCTGGCGTAACTCCTCGGGGGTGCCGACGCGGATTGCGCCGTGCCGCTCGGCGGTGACTCGATCGATCGAGCCGAACCGCTCGGCATCGGCACCCTCGCGCGCGAGGACATCGGTGTTGACCTGCGCGGCGACGGCCACCAGCGTTGCGTACGCCGGAACTTCGCGGCCGTACATCGCAGCCATCCGCGTCGCGAACGCAGCGCGCAGCTCCCCTGGGGTCCAGGACACGGCTCAGGCTAGCGAGCCGAGCACGCGGTCGACCGCGGCCAGCCCCCGGTCCAGTTCCTCGACGCCGATCGTTAACGCCGGCCGGAAGCGCAGAGCGGAGGTGCCGCACCCGAGGACCAGCACCTGCTCGTCCACGCGCAGCCGACGGATGGCCTCGTCGCGCAACTCAGCGCTCGGTAGCGTGAACGCGCACATCAGCCCACGCCCACGTGGGTCGGTGACGATCGGATGCTTGGCGGCCAACGCGCGCAGGCCGTCGAGCAGGTGCTCACCGAGCGAGGCGGCCCGCGCGATCAGCCCATCGGCCTCGATCACCTCGAAGATGCGGCGCGCGCGGACCATGTCGGTCAGGTTGCCACCCCAGGTGGAATTGATCCGGGACGAGACCACGAAGACGTTGTCCGGCACCTCGTCCACGCGACCGCCTGCCATCACGCCGCACACCTGAACCTTCTTGCCGAAAGCGACGACATCCGGCTGCACACCCAGTTGCTGATAGGCCCACGCCGTACCCGTCATTCCGACGCCGGTCTGCACCTCGTCCATCACGAACAGCGCATCGAACTCGCGGCACAGGGCCGCCATCGCCTGCAGGAACTGTGGCCGGAAGTGGTTGTCGCCGCCCTCGCCCTGGATCGGTTCGGCGATGAAGCAGGCGATGTCATGAGGGTCCGCCTCGAACGCAGCCCGGGCCTGCGCCAACGCCACTCGCTCGGCCGCGTCGATGTCGGTGTTTCCGTTGATCGACGGCGAACTGATCCTAGGCCAGTCGAACTTCGGGAACCGCGCGACCTTGTTCGGATCGGTGTTGGTCAGCGACATCGTGTAACCGGTGCGACCGTGGAACGCCTTCTCCAGGTGCAGCACCTTCGTGCCGAGCGCGGGATCAATGCCGTGCGCCTGGTTCCACCGGGACTTCCAGTCGAAGGCGATTTTGAGCGCGTTCTCGACGGCCAGCGCGCCGCCGTCGACGAAGAACAGGTGCGGCAGCCCAGGATCACCCAGAACCCGTGCGAACGTCTCGACGAAGCGGGCCATCGGCACGGTGTAGACGTCGGAGTTGGACGGCTTGTTGACGGCGACGTGTGCCAGTTCGACCAGCAGGTCCGCGTCCTCAGCCAGCGCCGGATGGTTCATCCCCAGCGCGGATGAGGCGAAGAAGGTGAACAGGTCCAGGTAGGCCGTCCCGTCGCGCGCGTCGATCAGCGTGGCACCGTGGGACCGGTCCAGATCCAGGACGAGTTCGAAGCCGTCGGCAAGCATGTGCGCGGCGATCGTTTGGTGGACGTCGGTCGCGGTGAGGTCATCGGTGGTGACCCGGGTCAGCATCGTCATAAGGTCATTGTACCGATGTATTTACGGTTTCAGATCGTACTAACCGTACTTTTTCCTGATTGTTACGGTTCCGGGAGAGGATGTGTCCGGCCCTCGAAGAACGTCTGCAGCACGACCGTCGTACGCGTGGACACTTTGGCTCGGCGCCGGATCTCGCGGATCAGCTCCTCCAGCGCCGTCGGCGAGGCCACTCGGGCATACAGAACGAAGCTGTCCTCGCCTGCGACCGAGTGACAGGCCTCGATCTCGGTCAGGCCCACGAGCCGCTCGGGAATGTCGTACTCGTGATCGGGGTCCAGCGGCGTGATCGCAATGAACGCGGCCAAGGGCAGGCCGATGGCGGTCGGGTCGACCAGCGCGATGTAGCCGTGAATGACACCGTCTGCTTCCAGGCGCCGAACGCGTGCCTGCACTGCCGATACCGACAGCCCCGTCGCCTCCGCCAGCGTCTTGAGGGTGCTGCGACCGTCCTTCACCAGAGCCGCCGCGATGAGTCGGTCGGTCGCATCGTCCAGCGGTCGGGTCACGACGACAGGTTAGCGGCCGGACCCATCGGCAACGGGCGGCTCAGCCCACCAGCGCGTCGATCGCGGCCCGCACCTCGGGTGCGTCCGGTTCGGTGCGCGGGCGGAAGCGGGCGGCGATGCTGCCATCGCCCGCGAGCAGGAACTTTTCGAAGTTCCACTGGATGTCGCCGGCCTCGCCGTCCGCATCGGGCGTCGCGGTCAGCTCGGTGTAGACGGCGTCGCGGTCAGCTCCGTTGACGTCGACCTTGGCGGTCATCGGGAACGTCACGCCGTATGTCGCGGAACAGAACTCGGCGATGTCTTCGGACGTGCCGGGCTCTTGGCCGCCGAACTGGTTACACGGAAAGCCGACGACATTGAAGCCACGGTCGCTGAGTTCGGCCTGCAGCGCCTCAAGCTTGGTGTACTGCGGCGTCAG
>JBDTDN010000170.1:0-4205 GCA_039923055.1 Jatrophihabitantaceae bacterium | reverse complement strand
ACCGCCCCAACGCCGGGTCAGGAGTTCAGCAACACCGTACCGGCGGGGGAATTCCTGCGTTCGGATCCGCCGGCCGGCACGAAGGTCGAACGCGGCTACTCGACCGTGACGCTGTACATCTCCAAGGGCCCGGACTACGTCGCCGTCCCCACCATCACGACCGGCACGCCGGTCTCCCAGGCGCAGAGCGCACTGAAGAACGCCGGGTTCAAGGTCATTGAGACCGATGCATTCAGCGATTCGGTGACCAAGGGCGAGGTGATCTCAGTCAATCCGGCCGACCGTCAGGTCCGCGGTCAGGCCGTGACCCTGGCCGTCTCCAAGGGCCCGGAATTCGTGACGATTCCCAAGATCAAGAGCGGGACTTCATCGGGGGACGCCAGCGCCCAACTTACGGCGCTCGGGCTGCAAGTGAAGTTGGATACCAGTTACGACGGAGGCATCTTCGACCGTATCGTCGGCATGGACCCGAAGGCCGGCACACAGGTTCGCGTCGGTTCCGTCGTAACCCTGCTCGTCGTCTGACGTGGTGCGCCGAGCCGCCCCGATCGGGGCGCACGTGTCCGTCGCAGGGGGGCTACGCAAGGCCCTGCCCCGTGCCGACGAGGTGGGTGCCGAGACGATGCAAATTTTCGTCGCCAACCCCCGTGGCTGGGCCGCGCCGACTCCCGACTCGGACGGTGACGAGCAGTTCCGCGCTGAGTGCGCTGCGCGCGAGATCGCAGTCTTCGTCCATGCGCCGTACCTGATCAACTTCGGATCTCCGTCCTCAGAGACGCTGGCCAAGTCCTCGGTCGCGCTGGAGTTCTCGCTGCGACGGGCCGCTGCAATTGGCGCGCGTGGCGTCGTGCTGCACGCTGGCTCGGCCGTCCTCACCAACTCGTGGGACGCCGCGATGGCGCAGGTACGTGAGCACGTGCTGTCGCTACTGGACGACCTGGATCTGGAAGATGCCGGACCACGTCTACTGATCGAACCAACCGCAGGCGGAGGCGGCGCGCTGGCATCGGACGCGACCTCGCTGGGCGCATACCTGGACGCACTCGGGCGTGATCCGCGGTTAGGCGTGTGCCTGGATACCTGCCACATGCACGCCGCAGGCCACGACCTGTCGACGATGGACGGATTCGCTGCGGCGCTGCGCGCGTTCGGACGAGCCGCGGGTCGGGGCGTGATCGGGCTGGTCCACGTCAACGACAGCCGCGACCCAGTTGGTTCCAAGCGGGACCGGCACACCTCGCTCGGCGCCGGCGCGATCGGGCCGGCGCCGTTCGCTGCACTGTTCACCTCGACGGTAACCCGAAATGTCCCGCTGGTCGTCGAGACCGCCGAAGCCGATCACGCGACGGACATCGCCACCCTCAAGGCCCTGCGCGACGCCTGACCCGCCTTGGCCGTTGCGCTGGATGTTCGTCGGCGCTTCGGCCCTGCAATGGACCAAGGTGGTTCCGAGCCGCCCGATAGGCTGCAACGCATGGTCATCGTCATGGCGCCCGGCGCTTCGGATACCGAGCTCGACGCAGTCGTCGCTCACATCGAAACCCACGGCGGGCAGGCGTTCGTCAGCCGCGGAGTGAACCGGACGATCGTCGGCGTCGTCGGCACCGAGCAGGTGCTGGAGACGATGGAGGCCGACGGGCTGCCCGGCGTCGCCGAGACGATGCGCATCACCGTCCCCTACAAGCTGGTCTCCGCGCAGAACCACACCAAGCGCACCACGATCCGCGTCGGCGGCGTGCCGATCGGTCCGGACACCTTCACGTTCATCGCCGGCCCGTGCGCGGTCGAGACGCCGGAGCAGACCCTGGAGTCGGCGTGGCTGGCCAAGCGGGCCGGTGCGACGCTGCTGCGCGGGGGGGCGTTCAAGCCGCGCACGTCGCCGTACGCCTTCCAAGGTTTGGGCGTAGCGGGCTTACGCATCCTGGCCGAGGTTCGCGAGCAGGTGAACCTGCCGATCGTCACCGAAGTCACCGACGCCGCGGACGTGGCCGTCGTCGCCGAGTACGCCGACATGCTGCAGATCGGCACCCGCAACATGCAGAATTTCGCGCTGTTGCAGGCGGTCGGCGCGTGCGGCAAGCCGGTGATGCTCAAGCGCGGGCTGACCGCGACGTATGAGGAGTGGCTGATGGCTGCCGAATACATCGCCCAGCGCGGCAACCTGGACATCGTCTTGTGCGAGCGTGGCGTTCGTTCTTTCGAGCCGGCGATCCGCAACATGCTAGACGTGTCCGCGGTGCCGATGATGCAGCGGCTCTCACACCTGCCGGTGATCATCGATCCCTCCCACGCGGCTGGCAGACGAGACCTGGTGGTGCCGCTGGCTCGCGCCGGCATGGCGGCCGGTGCGGACGGTGTGATGGTCGACGTCCATCCACATCCGGAAGCCGCGCTCTGCGACGGTGCCCAGGCCCTGTTCGGCGATGCGTTGGACGAACTGGCCAAAGCAGTCACCACGATCCCGCCGTTGCTCGGCCGAACCTCTGCCGCCCACCTGGCCGGCTAGCTGGACGGCGGCTGTTCGGGTTTGTGCAACTGCACCGGTGGGGGCTGCTCGGGCGGGAACGGGACGGACCACTGGGGCGGTTGCTGCGGTTCCGGTTGCTGCCACTGCTGCGGTTGCTGCCACTGCTGCCACTGCTGCGGTTGCTGCCACTGCTGGGGTGGGTAGGCGCCGTAGTACGCGGCGGAGGCAAGCTCGCTCTTGTGTTTGCCGCGCTTGACCAACCCCACGATCAGCAGCACCAAGCCGGCGATGCCGAACAGCACGCCTGCCACGAGCAGCAGGACGCCGGCCACGGTCCCGGCCGCGATCGAGGTACCGAACGCCACCTCAGCATCCGGTGCCGCCACGTTCGTATGCGCCAGCGTCACCTGGTACGTCCCTGCCTGGGTGATCGTGAACTGGTACATCGCGATCCCGTTGTGCCCGTTGTACTGGTACGTCAGGACATTGACCTCGTTGTCGCCCCCGTTGACATCGAGCGGGTTGCCACCGTAGAGCGTGTCGAGCACCATCGTGGCGCCTGACGGCCCGGTCAGCGAGACCTCGAACAGCGGGACGGTCCGCGTGCTGCTGCTCACCGACGGCGATTCATAGTAGGCGATGTATTTTCCCGTGCTGTTGAACGTGACGGTTCCCTGGCCCTGGGCAACGCTGAAGCGTTGGAAGCTGTTGACCTTGCCGAGCGACTCGGTGGCGAGCACCACGATCCCGATGATCAGCACGACGAGTCCGACCGCCATCAGGACGATCCCGATCTGGATGGGACGTCGCCCGCGCAGGTGTGCAGGAGCCGGCGCTGGAGCACCCATCGGGTACGGCGTCGGTGGCGGTGGGTAGCTCATGGCGACGAACCTACCGCGCTGGGGCGGCACACCGGCTCATCTGGCAAGTGGCGTTAGCACCTCGATCGCGCGGTCGATACCGTCGTCGTCCACATCCAGGTGGGTGACCAGCCGCAGCAAGCGTGGACCGAGCGCGGACACCAGGACACCGGCCTCGGCCGCGCGTACCGCGACTGTCGCCGCATCAGCGACATCGAGCACCACGATGTTGGTCTGAACGGTCGACGGATCGGCGCCGAGCGCCGCCGCCAGGCGACCGGCGCGCACGTGGTCATCGGCCAGTCGCTCGACGTGGTGCGCCAGTGCATACTGCCCGGCAGCCGCCAGGAATCCGGCCTGCCGCATGCCCGCGCCGTACCGCTTGCGCCACACCCGCGCCTCGGCGATCCGCTCGGTCGAGGAGACGAGCACCGAGCCGACCGGAGCGCCCAAGCCCTTGGACAGGCAGACCGAGACGGTGTCGAACGGCCTCGCCAACTCGGCCATCGAACGACCGGTCGCAACGTGTGCATTCCACAGCCGTGCGCCGTCCAGATGCAGGCCCAGCCCGTTCGCTCGGGCCAGCGCAACCACGGCGTCCAATTGGTCGGGAGCCTGTACCGTCCCGCCACCAAGGTTGTGCGTGTTCTCCACGGCGATCGCGGCGGTCGAGACGAGATACGGCCCGGCGTCCGGAGTGATCAGTTCGGCGATCGCGTCGACGTCCAACGCGCCACGTTCGGCCTTCCACGTCCGGAACGTGATCCCGCTGAAGACTGCTGCCGCGCCCAGTTCCGCGCGCGCAACGTGGGCGAGGCAATCGCAGACCAGCTCATACCCGGGACGTACCAGCAGCCGAATGCCCAGCTGGTTGCCGA
>JBDTDN010000169.1:0-7980 GCA_039923055.1 Jatrophihabitantaceae bacterium | reverse complement strand
CGCCCCAGCAGGAGATCGACGTGCCCAAGTCCAAGGTCCGCAAGAAGAACGACGCTCCGATCAGCGCTCAGTCGCTCAATACCGGCACCAAGGCACTTGCGCCGAGCCCGACCTGGTACCCGATCGTCATGACCGTGGTCCTGGTGCTCGGGTTGGCCTATCTGGTCGTCTACTACCTGACCAGTAGCGGCACCGACCCACGCATTCCGCTCATGGGCGACATCGGCTCCTGGAACTTCGCGGTCGGCTTCGGAGTGATGCTGCTCGGCCTGGTCATGGCAGTGAAGTGGCGTTGACGGTGGGCCAGGTGACATCCACAGGCTTGTCCACGCCTGTGATTACACGGCTGTAATTCATCCCCAGCTGGGGATATCCCTGTGGACCAAGATCCGAACGCCGTTACGGACGAGGCCGCTCGTCGCCGTCCGCACGTCCAATTCGCCCCGGATCTGCGGTTGAGTGTGGCGCTTGCGTTGGCGGGTCTGCTCTGTGCCGGGGCGTCGATCGCCACTGACGCCGCCGGGCGGTTACTCCTGATCGCAGCAGCCCTGATGCTGCTCGGGATCGCCGCCTGCGATCTTATCTTTCGGCCGCGGCTACAGGCCGACGCCGACGGTGTCACAATTCGCTCGCCGATGCAGCGTACGCATCTGGGGTGGGACCAGATCGAGCAGGTGCGTGCCGACGTCCGCACGCGGCACGGCCTGCGCAGCGTGAGCCTGGAGATCGATACCGGTGACGATCTGGTGGTGCTGAGCCGCCGCGGCCTGGGCACGGACCCCGAGCGCGTTGCCGCGCTGGTGAACGCTTTCGCCCCTAGCCGCTGAGAACCCCGACAGTGTCCGGCGCAACCCAGGTGCGTCCGTGAGCCTTATCGATCAGCCTATCCGGTCAGCACGAACGAACTCGCGCCCGTCGCGGTCCGAAGCGCGATGATGCCGACCAGCAGGACGACCAGTCCACTCAGACCAACGACTTGAAGCCGGTCCGGTATCCGTCGAACGGTTCTGTCCCGGAGCGGGGAGAAGCTCGGCCAACCGGCAATCACCAGCGCGACAAGGACACCGGTCGCGAAACCGCCGATATGTCCGAGCTTGGAGATGCCGCTCACCGAGAACGTGAAGACGAAGTTGATCGCAATGATGCCGACCAGCCACTGCGCGTCCAGACCAAGCCGGCGCACCATCACCAGGCAGGCGGCGAACAGCGCGAAGATCGCCCCGGAAGCACCCGCCACCGGTTGCAACGGATTGCCGAAGGCGTAGATCGCCGCCGAACCGCCGAGTCCGCCGATCAGGTATAGCGCGCCAAACCGCCAGCGTCCCAACAGCCGTTCCAGCGGCGGTCCGACGATTGCCAGGGCGACCATGTTGGCACCGATGTGGATCGGACTCAGGTGCAGGAACGCCGAGGTGATCAGCCGGTAGTACTGGTCCTGGTGGTAGACCGACCACGGAAGCAGTTGCCAGTCGGCGAACAGCCAGGACCTCGTCGGGTCGCCCAGTCCGCCGCTCGAGCGCAGGCCGGCGAAGACGTACACGAGCACGTTGAGCCCGACCAATGTCCCGGTCACGTACGGCACCCCGCCACGCAACCGGCCGCCGACCACGGTGCGCTGCGGGCGCATCGCCTTTGCCGCGGCCGCAGTGTCGTCCGGGCAGTGGAAGCCCACGGAGGCCGGCCGCATACAGTCCGGACAGATCGGCCGATCGCACCGCGTGCACCGGATCAGCGCCTCCCGATTGGGATGCCGGTAACAACGGGGCGTAGCCCCCTCACCGGAAGCGCTCACAGCTCAGCCGGCCGCGGGCTCGATGGTGATCGAGTTGATGGTGACGTCCTGGACGGGCTTGTCGCCGCGGCCGACGGCAGTGGTGGCGATCGCGTCCACGACGGCGCGACTGTCCGCGTCGGCAACCTCGCCGAAGATCGTGTGCTTACGGTTCAGGTGCGGGGTCTTGCCGACCGTGATGAAGAACTGCGAGCCGTTGGTGCCGGGACCGGAGTTCGCCATCGCCAGCAGGTACGGCCGGTCGAAGCCGAGTTCGGGGTGGAACTCGTCGCCGAACTTGAAGCCCGGACCGCCGAAGCCCTGCCCGAGCGGATCGCCGCCCTGGATCATGAAGCCGGCGATGACACGGTGGAAGATCGTCCCGTCGTACAGCGGAGTGTTGCTCGTCACGCCGGTCTTGGGGTGCTTCCACTGCTTGGAGCCGTCGGCGAGTCCAGTGAAGTTGGCGACCGTCTTGGGCGCGTGGTTGCCGAACAGTTCGACACGGATGTCACCGGCGCTGGTGTGCAGCGTGGCGATCTGGGTAGCGGACACAAGGGGCTCCTGGCAGTTGGGGACGAGATCAACCCATCGTGCCATGCGCGCCGAGTCAGCCGGTCGGCGTGTCAGAACATCAGCGCGTCAAAATTTCGGGGCGACGGCTTTGGCCAACAGCAGGGCGTTGAGGGAGGTGTCGGTGCGTTGGGTGTGGACGACCACCATGACCTTGCCCTTGGCGAATACGCAGGCCCAGTCGCGTGCACCGTCCTCGCCGAAGAACCTCGTCCGGTAGAGCACCGCGTCCACGCCCGGCACGATCGCCTTCTTGCCGATCGCCTCGGTGCCGGCGCGGCTCGTGAGGATCATCGCGTTGGTCGCCTGGACCGAGGTCGTGAAGGTGGTCGGGACGATGTCGGCGATCGCCTCGTAAGCGCCTGCATAGAAGTAGAACCGACAGCCGACCGGCTTCAATCCGGTGAGCACGGTCGTGCGATAGACGTGATCACCCTCGATGTCTGCGACGTTCACCTCCGGATTGTCCGCCGGCGTCGATGCGATGTACGGGCATGGCTTCTCCACCTCCCCGGCCGCCGGATTCGCCTCGGGCGGTAGCGGCGCGACACTGGTGGCCGGCTTCGGTACGAACGTTGGTGGCGCGCTGATCGTCGAGACCACCGTCCGGGTGTGGGTGACGTCGGTCGGCGCGGGAGTGCTCGCCGAGGTGCACGCAGTCAGTGCGCCAACTACAGCAAGCAGAGCGATCACGGCAGACGATCGGCTCCGGCTCATCCGGCGAGCCTAGATGTTCCACCGACGCCGTTCCTGCCGGGCAACCCCACAGCGCCTGCCCACCCTCAGCGCGGACGCGTCACCGCGACATCAGCGGCCCGCTCAGCCACAACGTCATCCAACGGCTCCAGGTCTGTGGGCAGGCCGCGGCGTGCCAGCGCCCGCCGCAACAGGTCGTCGGCGAAGCGTGGGCTCTTCGCCAGCACCGGGCCGTGCAGGTACGTGCCGAACACGTTGTCCCGGACCGCGCCCTCGGTCTGATCCTTGCCGTTGTTGCCCCGCCCGACCGCAGTGGTGCCCAGCGGCCGCGCGTCGGTACCCAACTCCGTCAGCCCGCTGTGGTTCTCGTAGCCGACCAGCCGTCCGGACTGCTCGGTCTGGACGAAGTTGTTCCCGATCAGTCGCTCGGCCTGTCCCCGCGTCACCACATCGAGCACACCCGCGCCCGGGATGCGCACGCCGTCCTGGGTCACGAACTCGTGGCCGAGCATCTGATACGCACCGCAGATCGTCAGCATCACCACGCCGTCGTCGGCCATCGCCCGCAACTGGGCGCCTCGGCCTGCGAAGTCGGCACCGATCTCGCCCTGCGCGGCGTCCTGGCCGCCCCCGCCGAGCAGGATGTCCGTGTCGGTCGGCAGACGGTCGCCGACGCTGACCGGGGCTATCTCAACCGGCAAGCCTCGCCAGCGCAACCGTTGCCGCAGCACGATCACATTTCCGGTGTCTCCATAGATGTTCATCTCCCGCGGGTACAGGTGCACCAACTTCATCGCCCACCGCCCCGCGTCAGGGCGGCGTGTAGTGCCCACATCGCGGTGTAGGTACTGAACACGACGACCTGCCCACCAATCGGCACGGCAGCCACTGCGGCGCGCAACCCTTTGTCCAGGTCGGGTTCGATACCGCTGACGTAGATGTCGCTATAGCGCAACCGCACCGCCATGTCTGCCGCCCGTGTACCGGAGGTGCGGACCTGCCCGGCGCGATCGGTCAGGGCCGCGAAGTCGACGTCCCACAGCCAAGAGACGTCACGTCCGTCTGCGTAGTCGTCGTTGATCGCGATCAACACCACGCCGGCGACAGTACTGTCCAGCGTCCGCAGGCTCTGCCGGAAGCCGCCTGGATTCTTGACCAGGTGCAGCACCAGGCGCCGACCGTCCACGTCGAAGGCCTGACCGCGGCCGAACGCTGGCTCAACGCGACCCAGTCCTGCGGCAATCTGCGTCGGGTCCAATCCGAACGTCAACGCCAACGCGGCCGCGCCGGTCGCATTCTGCGCGTTGTGCGACCCCTGGGCACGCAGCCCGAACGAGTGAGTGGTGCCACCGATCTGCATGCGGACGTCGGGCTGGTCGGCATCCGGGACGGCGAGCAGTTCGGCGGCCGCCGACAGTGCCGAGACGAACACGTCCCCACCGTAGAGTTCCTCATCGTTCGGGAACAGCCCACGCAGATCCGGACTCACACCGTAGTAGGACGTAGTTGCAGAGCTCAGTTCGGCCAGCGCAGCGATTCGCTCGTCGTCGCGGTTGAGCACGAGACTGCCGGTCGTGGCTGCCGCGACCTTGCCCAGCAGCGCAGCGGTCGTGTCAATCTCGCCGAACCGATCGAGCTGGTCGCGCATCACGTTCAGTAGCAGTGCACGCCTAGGGCGTACGAGTGCGACGAACCGTACCGCCCACGCCTCGTCCAGCTCAAATACTGCGACGTCGTAAGGGATTCGTCCCCACCAGCTCGCCTGCTCGATCGTCGCCGTGATCGCGCCTCGGACGAAGTTGCTGCCGGTGTCGTTCGTCAGCACCCGATACCGCTGTCCCAGGACCGTCGAGACCATCTTCGTGGTCGTCGTCTTGCCGTTCGTGCCGGTGACCACGACGACGCCCTCGGGCAGCGTGGCCATCGCGTGCGACAAGAACCGAGGAAACACCTTCTCCACGACCAGGCCAGGCAGGGCATTCCCACGACGCCCGAGCAGGCGCAACGACAGCAGCGTGAGCTTGCCGAGCCACACCGCGAGCAGGTTCATGATGGGCTCAGGTTACCGGCGGGGCGGGGAAGCCAGTCCGGGCACCACGAGTGGGCGGTGGACTACCCGACTGTTCGCCTTTCGAGTTGTCTGGACGGGAACGACAGTGCCGGTCGTGGGAGGGTACGGAGCATGAGTCTGCGCGGTGCCGAACCGGACCAGGGTCACCTGTCCGGAGTTCAGCACGCGGGTCGCGCGTTTATCGCGGTGTTCCATCGTTTTGCCGCCGTCCGCTGGCTGGTCCTGTTCGTGGTCGTCCTGCTGGCTTGGTTGCTGTTGTTCTGGCTGGTGAACATGCCGACGGACGTGTCCACCTCACCGGTCACCACGGTGGTGCCGAGCAACGCGTTATAGGGAGATCGTGCGGAGGCGCTACCGGCCAGAACTGGCTGCACCCCGCCCCTGGTGGGAATGAATCAAGTACCCGCATGGCTTTTCGTGGCTGAGAGTGATCGTGACTGTCCGGATGCAAGGACCCCTGGTGAGAAAGGTTCCCCTTCGGCCAGCCCAGCGGTCCCGCACCTCAAGCGAACACCACTGACCGGTAGGTATTCATCCCAAAGGTCCAGTCACGCAAGGTGCTGCTCCGGTGCCGCAAACCACCGGGCTGCCGATCTCCGGTCGCGCGTGACCATCCGTTGCCACAGAGTTGCGCGTGGCACGGGTTGATCAACTGAGGGTAGTGGTCGCGCCGCAGCCATAACACTCAGTTGATCACGGACGTCATGAGCATCTGTTCGGCGGCGACGCACCCGGCCGATTCAGACATACGATGTGTGGAGACGAGGGGAATCGAACCCCTAACCCCCGCCTTGCAAAGGCGGTGCTCTGCCAATTGAGCTACGTCCCCGTGCTGTGGTGCAGTACCGCCGGCCCTCAGCGCGAGGTATCGGAGGTCGCTTCCCGCCAAATGTCGGTGCCAGCCTGACTGTGCCGACGCCTGGCCGCCGCGAATACGGCACCGGCAACCGCGAGCAGCAACAGGAAAGGATTCTTCATCCGGGCGATCCTCTCTCTCGCTGGCGCGATCGATACTGCTTTGCGGTGGGCCTGGGAGGACTTGAACCTCCGGCCTCATCCTTATCAGGGATGCGCTCTAACCAACTGAGCTACAGGCCCGCAATCGCGATCCGTCCCCATTTTCACAGCCGTGAAATTAGGGACGAAGGCGCGAGGAGTGAGCCTACCCGGCGTGCACCCCGCGCTCAAAACCAGTGTCGGCTCGCTACTGAAATTGCCTCAATGCTCGGAGAGGGTCAACTCGATACCGCCGACCAGATCCGCGCACAGGTTGTAGATGACCGATCCGACTGTGGACAGTGCGATGAACAGCACCACGTTCACAACACCGATGATTGCCGCGCCGCCGAAGACGAGCCCCGCGGTGACGGGTGCATTGGACCCGGGTCCGTTGATCGTGGTCACCGTGTCGTTGATCTTGCCGATCACGCCGGCTGCGTCCAGGACACCGAACAGCACACCTACCACGATGAGCCAGACGAAGAACAACGCGATCGACAGCACGCAGGAGAACTTCAGGACCGTCCACGGGTTGATGTGGCGAACCTGCAGACGAGCACGACGTGGCCCGCGCGCCCGCGCGCTGCTGGTGGCCCGTGCCACCGGCTGACCGGCCGCACCCGCCGATGGCGCCCCCCCCTTGGCTCCCGGTGGCTGCCCGGTTACCGGCGGCGCGACGTACGGAACGGCGGTCGTCGCCGAATCACGTGCGGCGACGGCGTCGCGGTGCAGTCCGGACACGGTCGTAGCGCCGAACTCAGAGCTCGTCGTAGCGGGTAATCCACCCGCGTGCGGCGGCTGTGTCATTGTTACTCCTGCTCGTCCGGTTCGTCGGCGTTGCGAGCGACGGCCACCACGTTGACACCGTCTGGCAGGTTCATCAGGCGTACGCCCATGGTCTGCCGTTGTGCTCGCCGGACTTCCGCTGCCTTCGTACGGATGACCACACCATCAGAGGTGATTGCGTAGATCTCGTCTTGCGCGGACACCGCGACGGCACCGACCAAGCCACCTCGCGTGGAGACGATACGCGCGGTGAGCACGCCCTTGCCGCCACGGCCCTGTAACGGATACTCCTCGATCTTCGTCCGTTTTGCGTAGCCGCCCTCAGTCGCAACCAAGATTTCCACGCCATCAAGGTCGTCGCGCACGACTTCCATCGCCAGTAGTTCGTCGCCGGAGTTGAAGCGCATGCCGAAGACACCGGAGGTGGCCCGGCCCATCGGGCGTAGCGCCTCGTCGTCAGCCTTGAACCGGATCGACATCGCATTCCGGCTGACCAACAGCAAATCGTCCTCACTGGAGACCAGCGCCGCGTCGATGAGTTCGTCGTCATCGCGCAGGTTGATGGCGATGACGCCTCCGGAGCGGTTGGAGTCGAAGTCAGTGAGCTTGGTTTTCTTCACCAGCCCGTGCTTGGTCGCCAGTACGAGGTAGGGCGCCACCTCGTAGTTCTTCAGGGTGATGACATCCGCAATCGTCTCGTCCGGTTGGAATGCGAGCAGGTTTGCCACGTGCTGGCCGCGTGCGTTGCGGTTTGCCTCGGGCAATTCGTATGCCTTCGCGCGGTACACCCGACCCTTGTTCGTGAAGAACAAAATCCAGTCGTGGGTCGAGGTGACGAAGAAGTGCGCAACGATGTCGTCGGCCTTCAGCGCCGCGCCCTGCACTCCTTTGCCGCCGCGACGCTGAGCCCGATATAGGTCAGTCTTGGTGCGCTTGGCATAGCCGGTGCGTGTGACGGTGACGACGACCTCTTCGTTCGCGATGAGGTCCTCCATCGAGACATCGCCCTCGTACGGCACCAGCCGCGTGCGGCGATCGTCGCCGAATTTATCGACGATCTCCGTCAGTTCGTCACGGATGATCT
>JBDTDN010000168.1:0-9064 GCA_039923055.1 Jatrophihabitantaceae bacterium | reverse complement strand
GCGCCCTTGCCGGTGGTGCCGTGGCACGACGCGCAGTTCAGTCGGAACAGGTCTCCGCCCTCGGCGACGTTCGAGTTGTCGGTCAACGTCGCCGGCAACTCGGGACCGCCACCGAGCGACTGGACGTACGCCGCCAGCTCGCTGGTCTGAGCGTCGGTGAACTTGGCGGTCTTACGGTCCTGCTCGGGACCTTGGCCGGTGGCCGGCATCCGTCCCGTGCTGACCTGGAAGATGACTGCCGCGGAGCCGACGCCCAGCAGCGAAGGGCCACGGTCCTTGACGCCCTGCAGGTTCGCCCCGTGACAGGTGATGCAGCTCACCGAGTACAGCTGGTGGCCGGCAGCGACGCTGGCCTGGTCGTTGCCCGTGTCGGTGGCACCGGACGTCCCGGCGAACAGCGTGAACGCACCACCCATCATGACCAAGGCAGAAGCGAGCACGACACCGGCACCGAGCTTGCGGCGCAGCTTGCTGTTGCGCCGTTTGGCTGGGCGGGAGTCGACGGTGGGCTCGGCGCCCGTAGCCGAAATGGCCGGCTCGAAGTAGAGCTCGCCGTCGACATCTGGGCCGTCGAAGTCTTCCTTCACGAAAGTCCCTTCATCTGTCGGCGGATGCACGAGATTCTCGCGTTCATCGGATGACGTAGATGGTTGCGAACAGTCCTATCCAGACGATGTCGACGAAGTGCCAGTAGTACGACACGACGATCGCAGCGGTCGCCTGCGCAGGAGTGAATTTGCCCAGCGTGGTGCGCATCAGGAACAGGACGAAGGCGATCAGTCCGCCGATGACGTGCAGGCCGTGGAATCCTTCGGTGAGGAAGAACACCGATCCGTATCCGGTGCGCGAGATCGTGCTGCCGTCCGCTACTTGCTCCCGGAACTCATTAGCCTGGCCCAAGACGAAGATCAAACCCATGATGAAGGTGATCGAGAACCAGCGGCGCAGCTTGAAGACATCACCCTTTTCAGCGGCGAATACGCCCCACTGACAGGTGAAACTCGACGCGATCAAGATGATCGTGAACGGCGTGGCGTAGGCGATGCTGATCTTGATCTGCTCGCCGGCGTGCACCCCGCCGTCCATCGGCAAATGCATCGGCCAGTCACCGGCATGCACCGCACGCATCGTGAAGTACATCGCGAACAGACCGGCAAAGAACATCAGCTCGCTGGAGAGCCAGATGATGGTGCCGACACTGACGACGTTCGGGCGCGTCAGCGAATGCACCTTGCTGGACTCGAAGTTGGGCGCAGTGGCGGTCGAGGTCACCTAGGCATTATGTCCTGCCGAGCGTGAACAATTGCGTCGGGGTCGGGCTCGTGTTGCCGACCTTCTTCGACCGCCACGAGCCGTCCATATCGACGCAGATACGATTCGGGGCATGACGGCTGCTGCTCACCCTTCCATTGCCGGTGTGACGGTCCTCGTCTACAGCAACTCCGCCGATGTCCGGGCCCGCGTTCGTACGGCTGTCGGCCGCCGTCCGGCCCCCGATATCGGCCGGATCGACTGGGTCGAGTGCGCCACCAACGCCGAGGTCGTTGCCCAACTCGATGAGGGCGGACTCGACGTGGTGATCTTCGACGGCGAGGCCCAGCCGACCGGCGGAATGGGCCTGGCCCGGCAGTTCAAGAACGAGATCACGGACTGCCCGGCGATCATCGTGCTGATCGCCCGCAAACAGGACGGCTGGCTGGCCAGTTGGTCGCTTGCCGACGCGGTCATCAACACTCCGCTGGATCCGATCGAGGCAGCCGAGGTCGTCGCCGACCAGCTCCGTAAGCGCAGTAGCGGCATTCCCGTTGTCCGCTAGCGGCCCGCTGGCTGCCGTTCGGCCGTCCGCCACTTGGTCGGCGCTGCTGAGCGCGCTGATGGACCGTGCCGATCTGAATTCATCCGACACCGCGTGGGCGATGGACGAGATCATGGCCGGCAACGCCTCACCTGCCCAGTTGGCCGCACTGGCGGTGCTGCTGCGGGCCAAAGGCGAGACGCCCGAGGAACTTGCGGGGCTGGTGCAGACGATGCTGGCGCGCGCCGTGCCGCTGGCGATCCAGGGCCCGGCGGTGGACGTTGTCGGGACCGGCGCCGACCGGGCACATACGGTGAACATCTCCACGATGGCCGCGCTGGTCGTCGCCGGCTCGGGTCGGCGGGTGGTCAAGCACGGCAACCGGGCGGCTACTTCTTCCTGCGGTGCGGCGGATGTGCTGGAAGAACTGGGCGTCGCGATCGATCTGCCCGCCGACGGGGTGCGGACGAGTGTGGAGCAGATCGGCATCGGCTTCTGTTTCGCTCCCGTCTTCCACGCCGGAATGCGGCACGCCGGTGTGCCCCGCCGCGAACTCGGCGTCCCGACGTTCTTCAACTTCCTCGGCCCGCTGACCAACCCGGCCCACGTGTCGGCCGCGGCGATCGGCTGCTCGGACGCTCGGATGGCTCCGGTGATGGCGGCTGTGCTGGCCGGGCGCGGCGACTGTGCGCTGGTGTTTCGCGGTGACGATGGGCTGGACGAGCTGACGACGACCACAACATCCACCGTCTGGCTCGCTACCGGCGACACCGTCACGTCCACGATCGTCGACCCGGCAAGGTTCGGCATCGCCGCAGTGCTTCCGGAGCAACTGCGGGGCGGCGACCGCGTCTTCAACGCCGCTGTGGTGCACGAGGTCCTGGACGGGCGTGGCGGTGGTGCGCGTGATGCCGTTCTGCTGAACGCCGCTGCCGCGATCGCTGCGTACGACGGTCTCGGCACCGGATCGCTGAACGCCGACTCGTTGGACGATGCGCTTGCCGCGGGTCTCGCCGCTGCGACGGATGCCGTCGACTCCGGCGCCGCGGCGGATCTACTCACCCGCTGGATCGACGCGAACCCGCGCACCGGCTGAGTCTTCGGCGTAGGACACTGGAGACATGTCTGCACGGTCACGTACCTCCCGGCTGCCCCGACTTGCCGTCGTCGCCTGGTCGGTAGCGTTGGTTGCGCTCGCGCTGCTCGCTGTGGCCGTCTGGCATTACCTGTCCGGCTCCGGAGGCGGTGGCATGGGCGGCATGGACATGGGCGGCGCGCACGAGCACCCGAGCGTGGTCGATGCCCTGTCCCGGGCCGGTGCCGAGCCATTCGGCCCGCTGCTCGGCACGAAGCTGTTCACGGCCTGGCACCTGGATGCGCTCGCGCTGGCCCTGCTCGTGCTGTTCACGGCGTGGTACCTGACTTGCGTCGCGCTGGTGTCGGTACGCAGGCCCGGTAGCCGCTGGCCGCCGGCCCGCACGTTCTGCTTCCTCGGTGGGATCGCGGTCTGCGCGTTCGCGACCAACGGCAGCATCGCCGTCTACGACCAGGTGCTGTTCAGCGCCCACATGGTCGGGCACCTCGCGCTGGTGATGGTGGGCCCGGCTCTGCTCGTTGCCGGTCAACCCCTTCGGCTGGCCATCGAATCGAGTCCGGCCGATCGGGCCGAACGGATCACCAGGATTGTCACCGGGCGGGTCATGTCGTTACTGACCGCTCCGCCGGTCGCACTGGCGACGTACACGGTCGTTATCGTCGGCAGCCATCTGACGGGCGTGATGGACGACATCATGCGCAACAGCTGGGCCGGCCAGGTCGAGCACCTGGTCTACGTCGTCGCCGGCTATCAGTTCTTTGTCCTGGTCGTTGGCAACGAGCCGATTCGCTGGCGGATGGCAGCGCCCGCGCGCTGGCTTCTGCTCGCCGTCGCGATGGCGGTAGACACGTTCACCGGCATCGTGCTGATGCAGGGCACCTCGCCGATCGAACTGCTCAGCACGCCCGGCGTCCACGTCGACGCGCTGTCCGACACCCGGACCGGTGGCGCGATCATGTGGTTCGGTGGCGACGCGATCATGGCCGTGGTCATGGTCGTCCTGGTCATTGGCTGGTTGCGGCGGGTGGACACTCACGAGGCGGACGAGAAGGGCTGGCTCGAGCAGGCGCGGCGGGCCACGTTCGCCGAGCACACCGGCACCGAGGCCGATGACCCGGAGACCTTCGACGACGACGATGTCGCGCGGACGTCGTACAACGAGTGGTTGACCAAACTCGAGCAGCAGGGCTGAGCGCACCCCTAAGCGATCAGCGCGGTCAGGACGGCGCGCTCGGGACAGGGCCGGTCAGGACGGCGCGCTCAGGAACCGATGTCGAACGCAGCGTCCAGGTCGTGCCGCGAGTAGGCACGAAAGGCGATGTGCGTGTCGGTGTGCAGCACCCCGACGACCTTGGACAGTCGGCCGGCGATGGTCTCGGCGATCTGGTCGAACTCCCGTACCCGCACGATCGCGATCAGGTCGCCGTCACCGGCGACGGAGTACACCTCGCTGACGCCGTCCAGTTCGGCGATCTGCTGGGCGATCTCGGGGATCGAGTCGGTCTGGACGGAGATGGTGACGATCGCGGTAATCACGCGCCCGATCGTAGGCGCAGGATGGGTTCATGCGGTGGCGCGTGCCGGGCGGGCGGCCATCGGCAGCCTTCGGCGTTCGTGGTCCGGGGTGAGCGCACGGGTGTGATCGGCGGCCAGCCAGGACAGCAGGCCACCTGCACCGCGGGCCGGCAGCGCCCACGGCGCAGAGGCATGCACCAGGCGAGTGCCCGGCCGCTGCAGCCAGTTAGCGATGACCTCGGTCTCCTCGGCCAGCACAGTGTGGCTGGTGTCCACGACGTCCGCTGTCGCGATCAACGCCTCGATGACCGGCCCCGGTGGGACCCCGCGCGCGACATTGCCTGCCGCGGCGAGGCGGCCGCGGCGGATGACGCAGATATCCCAACCGCCCGGTCGGCCGGATTCGCCGGTTGCCGGCTGGGCGGCCACCAATTCCTCGATCGAGCTCACTGCGTTCAGACGCTGCATCCGGGCACAGGCCCGGACGATCGTTGCGATCTGATCCCGGGTATCGGCGGCCTGTTCGTAGCGCTGGGCTACCGACAGTTCGGTGAGCCGGATGCGTAACGGGTCGATGAGCGGACGGGGATCACCGGACCAGGCCGCAGCGACGAGTTCGACCAGCATCGTGTAGGTATTGACGTCGGCCGAGCCCTCGCACGGCGCCGCACACCGCCCCATTCCGGCTAGCAGGCATGCCCGGCGGGTGGCGCGCCCTGGGACGAGCCGATCGCTGCACTGCCGCAGCGGGACGGCGTCGTGGATCGCCTGTCGCACGGCCTCGGCCTGGCGCTGGGATCGCAACGGACCGAGATAACGGGCCTGATCGGGGCGCACCTGGCGCACGATCGACAGGCGGGGGAACGACTCGGCGGTGAGCTTGAGCCAGACCGAGCGCTCCGGGAACTTCGAGCGACGGTTGTACCGCGGCTTGTGCGCAGCGATCAGCCGCAGTTCGCGCACCTGGGCCTCCAGCGCATGCGCGCAGACGATCGGGTCGACGCGTTCGGCCAGGCCGACCATCTCGCCCATCCGGCTGCGGGTCTCGCTGGCGAGGAAGTACTGCCGCACGCGGGTACGCAGGTTGCCGCTGGTGCCGACATACAGCGGCTCACCCTGGCCGTCGCGGAAGATGTAGACGCCTGGGGCTTTGGGGATGCCGTCGGCAAGATGGCGTTTGCGGCGCTGGGCGGACGAGACCTGCGCGTTGAACGAGCGCAGTTCCGGCAGCGTCTGCACGCCCATGCTGCCGAGCCGTCCGATGAGCGCGTGCAGCACGTCAACGGTGGCCCGCGCGTCAGCAAGTGCTCGATGGTTCGGCGTGGTGACCGCGCTGAAATATGTGGCGAGCGTACTAAGTTTGCAGTTCGGAACTTCGTCACGGGTCAGTACGCGGCGCGCGATGATTGCGGTGTCGACGACGGCGAAGCCGGGCCACGCCAGGTCGTGTCTCTGGCAGGCCGCTCGCAGGAAGCCGATGTCGAACGGCGCATTGTGCGCGACCAGGACGCTGCCCCGAGCGAATTCGAGAAAGGCCGGCAGGACCGAGCCGATCCGGGGTGCATCGGCGACCATCGAGTTCGTGATCCCGGTCAGGACCGAGATGAACGCGACGATCGGCACGCCTGGATCCACCAAGGTCTGGAACTCGCCCTGGACCTCGCCGCCGCAGATGCGGACCGCGCCGATCTCGGTGATCGAGTCGGTAGCCGCCGAGCCACCGGTCGTCTCCAGATCGACGACCGTGAACGTGGTGGTGCGCAGCGGCTCGTCCAACTCCGCCAAGCTGGTCTGGACGTACGGGGTGGCCATGAACGTGACCGTAGGTCGGGGGTCCGACGAAATCGTCGCGGCGCGCCCTGAACCGGTTCCGCCTACCCTGGCCAAGGTGAGCACCTCAGGGCAGGACCCGGCCGCGGTTCAGCTCCCCGAGCAGGTACGCCGACAGTTGCTCGACATCGCCGCCGATGTGCTGGGGCGGCTGGCCGTGGAGCAGACTCCGGTCGCGTTGCGCGCCATAGCGAAGTTCTCGTCGGCCAAACGTGCCCGGCTCGCCGGCCCACAACTGCTCGCGGCGCTGGATGCCGACGAGGCGTTCCGCGCCAAGGTCGGCGAGGCCGTGGTCGATGCCTCGTCGCTGCTCGCCGACGCGGTCCGCGACGGCTCGTCGACCGCGGCCTCGGCGCCGCTGGACGTCGCGATCGTCGCGTACCTGACCCGGCCGCCGGGCTGGGCGGATGCGTTGCGCGCGGCGTTGGACCGCTGGCGCGAGGAGCAGGGTCATACCGACGTGGCGGCCGAGCAGGTCCAGCAGTTACGAAGTGAGCTGGCCGCCCTGCGCGCGCAGGCCAAGTCCGAGCCGGCCCGGATGCGGGCCGCCGTGAACACCGCGCTGGCGCAGTCGACGGCAGATCTTGCCGCGCTGCGTGGCCAACTGAAGTCGCGGCTCACCGAGGTACGGACGGCCGAAAGGGCACGGGATCAGGCCCAGGTGGCAACCGAGCGCGTCACGCAGTCGACCCAGACGTCCGCCTCTGCACATGCGGCACAGGTGCGTCGGCTGAAAGCCCGGATCAGCGAACTGGAGTGCGCCGTCGACGCGGCGCGCCGCGAACAGCGGGTGGATCGCGACGTGGACAATGCGCGGCTGTGGCTGCTCGTCGGCAGCATCGCTGACGCCGCCGCTGGTCTGCGCCGTGAGTTGTCGCTGCCGTCGCCGACGGTCCTCCCCGGCGACACGCTGCAGTCCGGTGAGACTGCGAGGGGGTCGGGTCAAGGTCGGTCGATCACCGGCGCGGCCGCCTTGGAGCGGGTCCTGGCACTGCCGCACGTTCACCTGGTCGTCGACGGGTACAACGTCACCAAGACCGGCTACGGGGAACTACCGTTGATCGATCAACGCACCCGGTTGATCTCATCGATGGCGGCGCTCGCCAGCCGGGTGGCGGTCGAGATCACGATCGCGTTCGATGGAGCTTTCGGTGCCGCCGGGCCCGCCGCGCAACCGCCGGTGCCGCGTGGCGTGCGGGTGCTGTTCAGCGCCGCCGACGAGATCGCGGACGATCTGATCCGGCGACTGGTGTCCGCGGAGGCGCACGGCCGGACGATCGTGGTCGTGACCACCGACCAGCAGATCGTCACCGACGTGCGCCGGATGGGGGCCTGGACCGCACCGTCATCGGTGCTGCTGGCCCGCATCGGCTGAGAGCGCTTACTCCAACCGGCAAAACTGTCCGAGGTGTTGCCTACCGTGCTGCCTAACGTCCGACTCGGACCCGACAGCGTGAGGAGCCACCGATGCTCATCGATTGCGATACCTGCATTGCCCGAGGTGACCGATGTCATGACTGCGTCATCACCGTCCTGCTCGGCATGCCCACCGACCAAGCGGTCGAGCTCGATGCGGCAGAACAAGCGGCGCTGACCCGGCTGGCTGACGCAGGTTTGGTCCCACGGTTACAACTGGTGCCGGATATATCCCGGTCTGTCCAGGGTATTGCGTGATCATGTCAGGCAATTCGTAGCAACACACCCACCCCGACGTTGCGCCCGGCGGAGCTGGGTCGTAACCTTTCCGAGACATTCCGGTTCCATGGTGGCCGCAACGGTCACCACTGGGTGTCACCGCCGAATCGCACGCTCGTCCACACTGGCCCGGTCACGGTCACCGGTGTGGAGGCGAACCGGGGACCCACGGTCCTCTTGGGGTGAATCGACACAGCACGACGCGCTCGATCAGTGCGTCGCGTTACGTCGTAGGGCTACTTCCGGCCCGAACCCGTCAGCTAACCCGGTAGGCGGCCGAGGAAGAAGGGGTCCGCCAGCTGTGGCAGATCGAAAGTTCATCGGCGTGCGGCCAATAACCGTCGCCGTCGCCTGGCTCGTAGCAGCGGCACTCATCATTCCCGCGGTCGCCTCCGCAGATCCGCTCGCCAGCCCCGCGCAGACACCGAGCGTGTCGACCGTTCAGCAGCAACTCGGCGAGTTGGCCCTGCAGAACGCGCAGTTGGTGGAGCGGTACGACCAGGCGCAGACGGACGTGACGAACCGCCAGGCCGCCGCGGTGACCGCCCAGAAGGCGGCGAACAAGATCGACGCCACGTTCCAGGTCGCCCGCACGCAACTCGCGTCCTCGGCTGCGGCTCAGTACGAATCGGGCACGTTCAGCTCTACCGGCGCGCTGCTGTCCAGTGACAGCGGCCAGAGCTACCTCAACCAACTGGCGACCTTGTCGATGCTCTCGACCCATAACGCCCAGGTCGTGACGAACGTGTCGGCGATCAAGCAACAGGCGGACGCGGCGCAGACTACGGCCAGCAACCTGCTCGCGGCCGCAACAGCCAAGCGCGATGCGTTGGCGACGCAGAAGGCCGTGGTCCAGAAGCAGATCGACAAGTTCAGGACCCTGCTCAGCACCCTGACCGCGGCGCAGCAGCAAGTCGTTCGCCAGCAAATGAATCCGAAGGTCAGCACCGCCACGGTCGCGCAGGCGACGACAAACTTCATCGCCACACCCGGTACCGCCAAGTCAGTAGCCCAGGCCGTCCGGTTCGCCCTCGCCCAGGTGGGCAAGCCGTACGTCTGGGGCGCTGCCGGACCAAGCACCTATGACTGCTCCGGCCTGACGATGGCGGCGTGGGCGTCGGCCGGCATCAGCC
>JBDTDN010000167.1:0-6560 GCA_039923055.1 Jatrophihabitantaceae bacterium | reverse complement strand
CGTGGGGTGACGCCCAACTTTCGGGCGTCACCCACGAAGGAGTCGCCGCATGGGTTGCCGGGCTCGAGAGGCTCGGACTGTCCGCATCCAGCATTCGGCAGACGCACCGGGTGTTCTCGCTGCTGCTTGGCCTGGCGGTCCGTGACGGCCGACTGGCACGCAATCCCGCGACCGGCGTCCCGCTGCCTCGTGCCGTTCGAGCCGAGCAGGTACATCTGACGCATGGTCAGGTTGATGCGCTGGCGAACGCGGCCGGCGAGTACCGCCTGGCCGTGCTGTTCCTCGCCTACACCGGCGTGCGGTTCGGCGAGATGGCCGCGCTGCGAGTACGCGGCCTGGACCTGATGCGGCGGCGCGCAGCAATCACCGAGTCGGTCACCGAGGTTCGCGGGCGTGCGGTATTCAGCACGCCGAAGACGCACCAGAGCCGGTCGGTGCCGATTCCGCGGTTCCTGGTCGATGACCTGGCGGCCCACGTTGCCGGCAAGGGTGCGGACGATTTCGTATTCAGCGCACCGCGCGGCGGCGTGCTGCGTATTCGCAACTTCCGACGTGCCGGCTTCGAACCAGCCGTCCGGGCCGCCGAGCTAGGCCATCTGACGCCACACGCCCTGCGGCACACAGCGGCCTCCCTGGCCATTGCGGCCGGCGCGAACGTCAAGGTCGTGCAGACGATGCTCGGGCACAAGTCGGCGACCATGACCCTCGATCTGTACGGTCATCTGTTCGCCGACCAGCTCGACGAGGTCGCCGATGCGCTGGACGCGGCACACGCATCCGCGGCCACCGGCTTCGCACCGTCAATCAGCGCGACAGTTCACCCGATCGGCGCTCAGGCGAGTTCCGTCGGTCGGACCCGATAGGCAACCGGCGAAGGCCGGATGATCGCCGCACGGGGTTAGTAAGTCCCGTCGATCAACGTGACCCCGTGGCAAATTTTGCCACCTCCGCGAAACCTGCTGCGGACTTTTTGCGGACTAACGGCCTAATTCTCTACCCAAGGAATAGAAAAGCCATGTCGAATTTCCAGTAAAACAAAGGGCTGTAAATGTGCGCCCGGCAGGACTCGAACCTGCAACCTCTTGATCCGTAGTCAAGTGCTCTATCCGTTGAGCTACGGGCGCGAAATGTACCGATCGGTGAGTCTACCGGGTACGAGCGGCGCCTCAGACACGCGGCAGCCGTCGGCACACTGATGCAGCGGAGGCTCGGGGATTTGAACCCCGGATGGGCTTGAGACCCAAACCGCATTAGCAGTGCGGCGCCATAGACCAGACTAGGCGAAGCCTCCAAGCGGCTGAGGCACAGCCACCGAGGCGCCAGCTTACAAGGTCGCAGGCACGCTTACCAAAGCGGTCGAGCCGGCAACGTCAGGCCCGGCCCAGCATCCGCTTGAGCCGATGCGGCCGGACGATAAACGCCTCGGCCTCCATCGCTGCGATCGCAATCCGCGGCAGGTCTCGCGCAGAGGGGAACGAGATGAATCGCGGCTCCCAATACGGCCGGAACTTCACATTGAACCGGTACAGCGATTCGATCTGCCACCAGCGCGAGGCGAAGATCAACAGGCCTCGCCAAGCTCGTAGGATCGGCCCAGCACCGATGCGTTCGCCACGTTCGATCGCGTCTCGGAACACGGCGAAGTTCAGCGAGACGCGCTCGACGCCGATCACCGGACTCGCCTGGACCAGCTGCGCGATCATGAACTCGTTCAGCCCGTTGTCGGCCGCGCGATCTCGTCGCATCAGGTCCAGCGACAACCCGTGCGCGCCCCACGGCACGAAGTGCAGCAGCCCCCGCAGGACGCCGTCCTGATAGGCGCTGGCCACCACGCACTCCGGGTCAGCGGGATCGCCCATTCGGGACAGCGCCATCGAAAATCCGCGCTCGACGCCGTCCCCACGCCATGCCTCGGCGGCGCAGTTCAGTTCGAGAAACTCGGCCGCGTCGATCTCGTGCGCGCGGCGAACCCGCACCTCGTACCCAGCTCGTGCGACCCGGGTACACGCCTGCCGTACCCCGCGCATCGCCCGCCCTTCCAGCGTGAAGTCGCCAACCTCCATGACCGCCTCGTCGCCGAGTACCAGCGCGGACAGGTCGTACTCACGCTTGAACACGGTCGCGCCGAGTTCGCTGCCACCCATAACTGCCGGTGTCCAGCCATACTCCTCGACCAAGGCCCGGTATGCGGCGATCGCACCGGGCCATGCCTCCGGATCACCGATCGGGTCACCGCTGGCCAGCGCAACGCCGTGAACCACCCGGTAGGTGATCGCCGCCTTGCCGCTCGCCGACCACACCACCGACTTGTCCTGGCGCAGCGCGAAGTAGCCGAGCGAGTCACGTTCGCCCTGTTTGACCAACAGTTCACGCAACCGGACCTCGTCCTCGCCCGTCAAGATCGCGATCGGCTCGGACGGGCGCAGCACGAGCAGCGCGACGACCACGACTGTGAGCAGGCCGAACCCGAACAGCGTGCCGTGCAGAATGTCGTCGAATTGGTCGTGCTTGAAGCCCACGTCCCCGTGGACGCCGACCAGACCGAGCAGCACCTCGCGCAGCCGGGTCAGCAATGCCGGCCGGCCCTCCACCTGTCGGGGGTAGAGGTAGACCATCGCCAGGCCGTACGCGATCGCCACCAGCATGAACTGGACGAACACCCGCGCCGCGAACCACCTGCTGTGCGGGTCGGCCTTGGCCGTAAAGCGCGATCGCGCCGTGATCAGCAGCGCCAGCAAGAGGAGCGTGATTGCCAACTCACCGATGCGACGGTCCTCGTTCAGCGCATTGGCAATCGTCATCGCCGACGTCACGCCGATAGCAACCTGCCAGTCACGCCGTTTCCGTTTGCGCAGACCGGCAGCGACCCGCAGCAGCAGCAACCCGGAAACCGCGACAACCGCGATCGCCGCCGCCGTCGCCGGTGCAGGAAGCACGCGCGTGATCGTGTGCAGCCGACGACGCTCGCGCGGCAGCACTGCGTCCAGCAGCGCAAGTACGCCGAGCAGCGCCGAGATCGTCGCGATGACGTTCGGCGCCTTCAGCAGATACCGCGCACGCCATTTCGACCAGCGGCCCGACCACACCTGGTGATCGGTCCCGGGCCGATACTCAGGCTGACCCGCTGACGACGACACGGCCACATCGTCCCGCACCACGCCTTCCGCGCCACGCCGTCCTCATCGAATTACCGGTGATCAACGTACTTCCACGAGCGGAAGGATGACCTGATCAATGATCTCCGTGATGTCTGTCTCGGTGACCGGTTCCCGCATCAGGATCACCCGATGCGCCATTACCGCCGGCAGGACGTCGGCGATCATGTCGCTGACGGCCGAGGGGCGAACCTCGCCGCGCACAACGCCTCGGCGCAGGATCTGCAGCAGCGCCTCCCGACGGGGAGCCTGGAACCGCTCATCCACCGTCCGCGCGAGTTCAGGATCGGTGAACGCCTCGCACTTGACCGCACGCATGGCATCCCCGGCCGCACTATTGAGGATCCTGCAGATGACGCGGGCGATCTCACGCAGCGCCTGGGCCGTCGTCAGGTTCTCATCGTTGAGGTCGACGTCGATCCCGCATTCGGTTGGCGTCGGCAGGACGGCGCAGAGTGCATCGAGTACCAGCGTCTGCTTGGTCGGCCAGCGCCGATAGATGCTGGCCTTACCGGTACGGGCTCGAGCCGCGACGCCCTCGACGCTGAAGGTTGCGTACCCGACCGCGGTCAGTTCGGCATAAGCGGCTTCCAGGATCGCGTCTTGCAAGGCCACCCCGCGGCGGCGCTGGGCGACGGGAGTCACGCGGGCGACCGAGTCGCGTGCCGAGCCTGGTGCTGCCATCGGTTGTCCGACCCTTCCTGCATCCTGAGCCACGTCGATGATCGAGTGATGTGCCTTACCTAATGAACGGTTGCGTTTCCTATATCAAACGGTTTATCTTACCTGATAGAGAACGCATCCGTCTCCAATGTCGTCCACAAACCAGGAGAACCCCGGTGTCCGAAACCATAGCCGCGAAGGCCCCCAGACAGGGTGAGCGCGGAGCTAAACGGCATGCTCACCCCGCCGTGGTCCTGATGATCATCGCGGGTGCCCAGTTGATGGTCGTGCTCGACGGCACGATCGTCAACATCGCCCTGCCATCGATGGGTGCCTTCTTCAACAAGAGCCAGACGGATATGACGTGGGCGCTGAACGCCTACACGCTCGCGTTCGGAGGCATGCTGCTGCTGGGCGGACGCTCCGGCGACATCCTCGGTCGGCGCCGCATGTTCATGATCGGGTTGGGGCTGTTCACGATCGGCAGTTTCAGCGCGGGCATCGCCAGCGACTTCTCGCTGCTTCTGGTCGGCCGGGTCATCCAAGGCCTAGGTGGGGCGATCGCCGCGCCCACCGCGCTGTCACTGATCGCCAATGAGTTCGAGGAGGGCCCCGAACGGACGAAGGCATTCGGCGTCTATGCCGCCGTCTCCGGTGCCGGCGCCGCGCTCGGCCTGCTGCTCGGCGGCGTGCTGACCAACTACTTCAGTTGGCGCTGGGTGCTGTTCGTGAACGTCCCGATCGGCATCGTACTGATCACCCTCGCCTACCTGTACCTGCACCAGTCCGAGCGGTTGGAAGGCAAGTTCGACTTCATCGGCGCAGCGCTGTCGGTTGGCGGTCTGGTCGGTGTCGTGTACGGGTTCATCCACGTGGCGAACACGAACTGGGGAAACACCCAAACGTTCCTGGTCTTCGGGGCCGCGGTCGTGCTGCTCACGGCATTCGTGCTGTTCGAGTTGTACGGGACAAAGGACCCGCTGATGCCGATGCGGATCTTCGACGACCGCAGCCGGGTCGGTGCATACACCGTGATGCTCGTCGTCGGTGCTGCCATGTTCGGGATGTTCTACTTCATCACGTTCTTCACGCAGGGCGTGCTCGGCTACAGCGCCCTCAAGACCGGGTTCGCGTTCTTGCCGGTAGCCGTCGCTATCGGCATCAGCTCGCAGGTTGTCGCCAGGATCCTGCCCCGCACCGGGCCAAAACCGTTGCTGGTCTTCGGCACTGGCCTACTTACCGTCTCGCTGCTGTGGCTCTCGACGGTCAACGCCCACTCCGGTTACGCCGACAAGCTACTGCCCGGCATGATCCTGCTAGCGATTGCGATGGGCTGCAACTTCGTTCCGCTGACTGTCACCGCGGTCTCCAAGGTCCGCAACACCGACGCCGGCCTGGCCTCGGCACTGCTGAACGTCGGGCAGCAGATCGGCGGTGCTATCGGTCTGTCGGTGATGGCGACGGTCTTCGCCACCTCGGCCAAGAACTGGGCCACCGGTCACATTGGTGAGCTGATCGCGGCAGCGCACGCACAACTGCCCGCCTCGCAGGTCGGACCGGTCCTCGGCGCGATCGAGAAGGCGGGCAAGAACGGCCTGGAACCGTCGGCCATTGCGAAGTTCGGCTCGTCCGGACCTGCGCACGACTTCCTGACCAGCGGCCCGTACCACCAGTTCGCTGTGCAGGTTCAGGCACATGGTTCGGCACACGGATTCCTGACCGGCGTCGGGTTCGCTGTCATCGGCTTGATCGCGGCCGCAGTCCTGATCGCGGTCAAGAAGACCGAGCTGCCGGCGGAACCCCCGATGGAGACCGTCGCCCGGTGAGCACGATGCGACGATATCTGGCTTCGGACAGCGGCCGTTCGGTCAACGCCTGATCGACCGGCCGCAGACCGGCGATGTGCACCTCCAGATAGCGGCGCCACGCCAGCGGTGCACCGCTATGGGTCATCTCGATAACTCCTCGTAGCGACCACATCGCCAGCGAGATATCAGTCGGGGTGATCTCGTCGCGGGCCAGGCCGTGCTGCTTGGCCAGCGCCAGCTGCTCCGCGACGATCCGTCGAAACTCAGTCACTGCTGACAGTTCGGCCTGAGAGGTGTTCCAGAGCTGAGCCAGGCAACCGGACCGGGCCGCCTGCAGTTCACCTGCCGCGTACATCAGCGCAGCGAGTCCTTGCCCGTCCGGTCGCTCAGCCGCCTGCTCGGCCAGGGCCAACAGTTGTCGCCGGATGGCCCCGACGAGTTCGTCGATCAGCGCCTGTTTCGTCGGGAAGTGGCGATACAGGGTGCCCATGCCGACGTCGGCCTGCTGCGCGATCTGCTCGACGGCGACGTGCAGGCCGTGCTCTGCGAACGCCTCGCCAGCCGCGTCGATAAGGCGCTGCCGGTTCTGGGCCGCGTCCCGCCGCATCGCCTTCATCGGTGTCTGGCTCATTCGGGTTCGTCACCGACGATCGTCCCGGCCGCGACGATCGCCAACTCTGCGTGCGCCAGGGCGGCCTGCTCCCACTGATGCTCGTCGCGTTCGGTCGTTGCCGTGGGGATCAGCAGGCCCGCGATGGTCGCGAACACGAGCACGATTGCCAGCATCGCAAAGGCGATCGTGTATCCCGACTCCTTCGGCAGAGCGTCCGAGGACACGCCTGCGGTGACAATACTGGCCGTCACAGCAGCCCCGATCGAGCCACCGATCGTCCGAATGTTCGCGTTCATGCCGCTGGCGACGCCGGTCTGATGG
>JBDTDN010000166.1:0-5518 GCA_039923055.1 Jatrophihabitantaceae bacterium | reverse complement strand
CGAGGGCTGGCACGGTGTGCGCTTCGCCAAGCCGTTGGCCCGCACGCGCGAGTACGTGGACATCGTGAACCTTGCCCTGTCACGCGAGCGGGTGCGCTACGACGGCGACACCTATCAGTTGCCGCTGCCCAACGGTCCCGGCAAGGCGCTGCACCTGATGGTCCATCCGATCCGCGAGCACATCCCGATCTACCTGGCCTCGGTCGGCCCGAAGAACCTCGAACTCACCGGTGAGATAGCCGACGGCTGGCACGCGATCTTCTACGCCCCCGAATTCGCTCCCGAACTGCTGGCCCACATTCGGACGGGCCGGGCGAAGATCGGCAAGGACCTCGCCGGCTTCGACATCGTCCCGAACGTGCCGATGGTCCTGGGCGAGGACGTAGATGAATGCGCGAAGCCGGTGCGACCGCATGCCGCGCTGTACGTCGGCGGAATGGGCAGCCGTGAGCAGAACTTCTATAACGCGCTCGCGGTCCGGATGGGCTACGCCGAGCAGGCCGCCGAGGTGCAGAACCGTTACCTGGTGAGGGACTACGAGGGGGCCGCGGCCGCCGTCCCCGCGGAGTTCATCGACCGCACGGCGCTGCTAGGCCCTCTGGGCCGCATTGCCGACCGAATGCTCGAATATGCGGCCTCGGGTGTGACCACGTTGTCGATCACGCCGGTCGCCGAGACCCTGGACGGACGGCTGCGCACCCTGCACGCCGCCGCCGAGGCGCTGCAACGAGCCGGAGCCGCATCGTGACCTTCCTGCAGGCAATCGTCCTGGGCATCGTGCAGGGGCTCACCGAATTCCTACCGATCTCCTCGACGGCGCACCTGCGTATCGTCCCTGCCCTGTTCGGCTGGCACTTCTACGGCGGCACCACCAACGATCCGGGGGCCGCCTTCACTGCGATCGTGCAACTGGGTACCACCGTCGCCATCGTCGTCTATTTCTGGCGCGAGTTGCTCCAGGTCATCCTGGCATGGGGTCGCGGGCTGTATGACAAGTCGGTGCGTTCCTCACTGGAGTACAAGCTCGGCTGGTACCTGATCCTGGCGACGGTGCCGGTCGGTGTCTTTGGGCTGATCTTCAGCCACGACATCGAGACCGGCGCCCGTAACCTCTGGGTGATCGCCTGCGCACTGATCGGGCTCGCCGTCTTCCTGTTCGCTGCCGAGAAGGTGAGCAGCCGGGACCGCGAAGAGGAGTCGCTCACCACGATGGACGCGGTCGTCGTCGGCGCGGCGCAAGCGCTGGCGTTAATCCCCGGCGCATCCCGCTCGGGCACGACGATCACGGCCGGGCTGTTCCGCGGCCTGACCCGCGAAACGGCTGCCCGCTTCTCGTTCTTGCTGTCCATCCCTGCCGTCGTGCTGTCAGGTGTGTACGAAGCGGCCCGGATCGGCAAGCATCACGACGGCAACCCCGGCGTCGGCCTCATCGGCATCGCGGTCCTCATGGCGTTCATAGTCGGGCTGGCCTCGATCGCCTGGCTGATGAGATGGCTGGCCAACCACAGCACGTTCATCTTCATCTACTACCGGATCGGACTCGGCGTGCTGCTGATCGTCCTGTTGAGCACCGGCGTCCTGAATGCGACCAAATAGATGTCCACACTGCTGCTCGTACGCCACGGCCTGACGGCACTCACCGGCCCGGTGCTGACCGGCCGTACCCCGGGCGTGCACCTAGACGAGCGTGGCCAGCGCCAGGCCGCTTCGGTCGCCGAACGCATCGCGGCTGTTCCGATCAGCGCGATCGTCACCAGCCCGCTGGAGCGCTGCGTGGACACTGCCGAGTACATCCGGTCCGCCCAGCTGGCCGCCGGTCATGAGCCGGACTGGCACGTGGACGAGCAGTTGATCGAGTGCGGCTACGGCGACTGGACCGGCCGCCCGATCAAGGAACTTCTCAAGGAGCCGCTCTGGAAGGTTGTTCAGGCCCAGCCGTCGGCGGTCCGCTTCCCGGCCGGGGAGTCGCTGACCGAGGTCTCCGCGCGCGCAGTTGCGACGATCCGGCAATGGGACGTGCGGCTCGGGCCGGACGCGATCTGGGTCGCGTGCAGCCACGGTGACGTCATCAAGTCGATCCTGGCCGACGCACTCGGCCTGCACCTGGATCAGTTCCAACGCATCGTCGTCGATCCGTGCTCAGTCTCGATCGTCCGCTACACCGACACCCGCCCGTACGTCCTACGCTCCAACGACACCGGTGGTGACCTCGCCGCGTTCGCGCCGCCAGCGAAGAAGTCGCGCCGCCGGCGCAGCACCGATGCGACGGTCGGTGGCGGCGCGGGCAGCGGCGCCGTCTGACCACTAGAATCTGTAGCCATGACGCGCCAGATCTTCCTGTTCGACCGTCCCGACCGATTCGTGGCGGGGACCGTCGGAATGCCCGGGGAGCGGACTTTCTTCCTGCAGGCCAGCGCCGGAGCGCGGCTCGTCTCGGTGTCGCTGGAGAAGCAGCAGGTCGCACTGCTCGCGGACAAGCTCGAACAGTTGCTGGACGAGGTCGTCACGCGTACTGGAACGGCACTGCCCGCATCCGGCGCGGACACCGATGCGCTCGAGTTGCCGATCGACGAGGAGTTCCGCGTGAGCGCGATGGGGCTGGCATGGAACAGCGACGCCGGTCTGGTGGTCATCGAGGCGCAGGCGCCGACCGAGGACGTTGCGACTGCAGAGCAGACCCTGCTCGAGGATGTCGAGGACGGACCCGACGCGCTGCGGGTGCTGATGGAGCCGACGAGGGCGCGGGCCTTCGTCGAGCGGGCCCGCCAGGTCATCTCCGCCGGCCGGCCGCCGTGCCCGCTGTGCGGTCGGCCGTTGGCAACCGACGGACACATCTGCCCGCGTTCGAACGGTTACCACCGCGGTGCGGCCCTGAGTCCGTGACAGCAGGGACCTGGTGATTGCCGATGGGCTGACGCCGGCGCTGGCGATGGCGCCGACCGATGCGCTGGAACTGCTGCGACGTGGCGACCTCGCCATCGAGGGCCGACTCGTGGCTGCCTCCAACTCCACCCTGTACTGCTCGGTGACGGCTGATGGGGTCACTGCGGCCTGCGTCTACAAGCCGGTAGCGGGGGAGCGGCCGCTATGGGACTTCCCGGACGGCACGCTCGCCGAGCGCGAGGTCGCGGCGTTCGAGGTGTCTGCCGCTTCGGGGTGGGACATCGTCCCCCCGACGGTGCATCGCGACGGTCCGGCCGGTCCGGGGATGGTGCAGTTGTGGATCGGTGCGGACGAGGACATCGACCTGATCGCCCTGCTGCGCAGCCGTGACAATGATCGGCTCCGCCGGATCGCCGTGTTCGATGCATTGATCAACAACTCCGACCGCAAGGGCGGACACCTGCTCCCCACTGCTGATGGACACGTGTACGGCGTCGATCACGGCGTGACGTTCCACGTCGACGACAAGCTCCGCACCGTCCTGTGGCAGTGGGCCGATCAGCCGCTGACGGACGAGGCGATCGACGTGCTCAGTGGGCTGCGCGAATCGATCGCCGGCGCTCTGGGCGAGCGACTGCGCGAACTGCTCACGACGCAAGAGGTCCGCAAGACCACGCGCCGGCTGGATCGGCTGTTGAGCGTCGGCCTGCATCCCGAACCGAGCGGCGACTGGCCCCCCGTCCCGTGGCCGCCGATGTAGGACTGCCCCGCTCTGGCTCTCCGATACCGTGGGCGAATGGATTCCTGGCCGACGAACTCGGTACCGACCCTGCCAGGCGACGGCCCGGTACTGCGCCTGTTCGACACGGCCGCCGGCCAGGTGCGTGCCACAAAGCCGGGCGACACCGCGCGCATATACGTCTGCGGGATCACGCCGTACGACGCGACGCATCTGGGCCACGCGGCCACCTACCTTGCGTTTGATCTCATCCAGCGGGTGTGGCGGGACGCCGGCCACACCGTCCACTACGTCCAGAACGTCACCGACGTGGACGATCCGCTGCTGGAACGCGCTAAGCAGACGGGCGAGGATTGGGTTGTTCTGGCCGAGCGGGAGATCGCCCTGTTCCGCAGCGACATGACCGCGCTGCGCGTGCTGCCGCCGGACCAATACATCGGCGCGGTCGAGGCGGTGCCGGAGGTCGCCGAGACGATCACTGCACTGCTCGAATCGGGGGCGGCGTACCGCGTCGACACCGACATCTATTTCGACGTCACCGCCACCGGTCGCTTCGGCTACGAGTCGGGGTATGACCGCGGCACCATGCTGCGGTTGTTCGGCGAGCGCGGCGGCGACCCGGACCGCGACGGCAAACGGGACCCGCTGGATTCGCTGCTCTGGCGCGGACCGCGGCTCGGTGAGCCGTCGTGGGACACCCCGCTCGGTGCCGGTCGACCCGGCTGGCACATCGAGTGCTCGGTGATCGCCCTGAACCGCTTGGGCATGGGTTTCGACGTTCAGGGCGGGGGATCGGATCTGATCTTCCCGCACCACGAGCACTCCGCCGCGCACGCCGAGGCGCTGACCGGCGAGCACCCGTTCGCACGCCATTACGTCCACGCCGGCATGATCGGGCTGGACGGGGAGAAGATGAGCAAGTCCCGCGGAAACCTGGTGCTGGTGTCCAAGCTGCTCGGTGCCGGCGTCGATCCGATGGCAATCCGACTAGCGTTGCTGGACGGCCATTACCGTGCCGACCGCGAATGGACCGGGGGACGACTGCCCACCGCCGAGGCCCGACTGGTCACCTGGCGTGACGCGGTAGCGCTGTCCGCCGCACCGCCAGCTGAGGAGTTGCTCGCTCAGGTACGTGCTGCGCTGGCCGACGATCTGGACACGAGCACCGCCATCACTTTGATCGACACGTGGGCAGCGGCGGCAAACCAGCCCGACAGTGGCAGCGATGCCACCGCCCCCGGCCTGGTCCGCGACCTGGTGGATGCCCTGCTCGGCGTCGAACTCTGAGCGCTACTGCCCGTTGATCGCCCGCGACACAGCGGCGTTCGTCAGCTTCAGGCTGTCCGGAAGGCTGGTCGTGTCGGCGTCTGCGTTGGCGCTGAACGTGAGCACCACCAGTTTCACCCCTGATCGGACGACGATGAGCGAGCCCTTCAGATCGGAGTTCTCCAGACTCCATGCCGCGCTATCGTCCACAGGGGTATCGAGCTCTGAGCTGAGGTCCGCGCTGACCGAAGTGATCGTGACGGACCCGGTCGTGCCGTCGTCGTAGAAGACCTTCCCGGTCTTGCAGTCCATGCCGTGCTCGCCCGCCGCCAGGGCCTGCTTAGCGGTCGCCTCATCGCGGTAGATGAGGACCTGCTCACCGAACTCCGCGCCAACCTTGGCATTGTCGAACGTCCGGCCACCGGCGGCGCGCGAGGGAATCTTCTCGTTCAGTGGCGGCTCATCCGGCGTGCACGGCTGGCCGGTCGTCGCCGGGGTATAGGTCCCGGTGACGAATCCGCCGCCCACGTCCCCGACGTTCAGCAGGTACTTGTTGATGTCGATAGATGACGGCTCCGGTGCAGCGCTCGTCGTGCCGGTGTCGGTGCTCGTACCGGTGCTCGTACCGGT
>JBDTDN010000165.1:0-3452 GCA_039923055.1 Jatrophihabitantaceae bacterium | reverse complement strand
TCCGCCGGGGCGGTCGCCTTCCTGTCCTTTGGCCGCCGACTGGCCGGATGTTGTTGCTTTGAGCTCCGCCGGGGAGGTCGTCCTCGGTCCGTACTGCGAGAGTTCCCGACTGCACCGTTTGTCCAGGCGTTACCGAAACGCCCCGGCGCACGCTGACGCGCGCGACCGGGGCGTCGACGGTGCGGTTTACTTCTCGATGACCGCGAGGACGTCGCGGGCCGACAGTACGAGGTACTCCTCGCCGGCGTACTTGACCTCGGTGCCGCCGTACTTGCTGTACAGGACGACGTCGCCGACGGCTACGTCCAGAGGGACGCGGTTGCCGTTGTCGTCGATGCGGCCGGGGCCGACAGCCAGAACGGTGCCCTCCTGGGGCTTCTCCTTGGCTGTGTCCGGAATGACGATGCCCGACGCGGTCGTGGTTTCGGCCTCGTTGGCCTGGACCACGATGCGGTCCTCGAGCGGCTTGATGCTGACCTTGGTAGCGGTCACTGTGGCTCTCCCCTTCTCGGGTTCATGTGTCGCTGTAAGTGGTGCGGATGTTGAAGCGGGCCGGCTGCCGTCGCGGGGGTCAACCGTTCCTAATTGGCACTCTAACGTGGTGAGTGCCAACTCTCAACGTCGGGGCCGCTACCGACCGCTCAGCCCATCGTTCTGGTGCCGCGGACAGGCTGCGGGGCCAGCCCGAGCGCCGCCGGATCGTCGTACGGTCGACAGCGGCCGGACGTAGGGTCTGGGACAGGTACGTCCATCTGGGCATGGCTCGGGAACAGGACCTGTTGAGCACCCTGTCCGGTCGCTAGCTCAACCAGTTGAATACCCTGCTGCGAAAGGTCGTTCTTTCGTTCTCGGAGTGACGGCTACGCTCAGCCGTTGCCACTGGTGCCGGCGACGGTCGGATGTACCTGCAGTCCGCAGACGAACACCTGCGAACTGAGTTCGACGGTGTTCGAGGTATCCGCAGGGGTTACTTCGATGCCGTGGGACATGGTGCACGCGCCTGACGTCTTCGGGTCGAAGTTGACCCACTCTACGTTCGCCGACGCAGTCTGGCCGGGTGCGACGGTCAGCGTCGGAATCGAATGGGCGCCGCCGGTGAACCCGTTGAGCGTCCGGGTGGCGTGAGCGAGTGTATGTCCCGACGCATCGACCGCGTCCACACCCGGATAACCGTGGATCGTGCAGGCCTGTGGGAGCCGATTCTTGAACTCCAACACGATCGATCCGTGCCCGGTTGCGCCGTTGGGCTGCGTCGCCGTCGTGGTGAACGCGGTGTCCCCACACGGCAGCAGCACGTCCTGACGGGCACCGGCGGTGAAACTCGACCCCGACCAGGTGAACGTCTGCGTGTAGTGCAGATCCGGGCAGCAACCGGGGGCGAACTTGCTCGCCGTCACCTCGCCCAGCGTGAGCGCGCTGCCGGAGGCCTTGACCGTCGGGACGTACATGGAGTCGCTCTGCTTCACCAACGTGCCGACGAGAGTTGGCGTACCTGTCGCGTCGGAGTAGACGTACGCGGACTGTGGCCATTCGCTGGTCGAGTGTGCGCACTCCAACACGACCACAGCATCGGGACCGCTGCGGCCTGTAAGGCTGACCGGGGTCACCTTCACGACGTCGATCTTGCCGTTCAGGCCGGCGGGTTGGCAGTCCATGTCCGGGTGCTGGAGCGCAGTGAAATCGGTGTGCTTGCTCCAGTCCGCCGGCACCGCTGTGGACCCAGACATCGGCAGCAACGAGGACGCTGACGGCGAGGACGAGGACGTCCGTGACTAGGATGAGGCAGGGCTCGTGACACCGGATGTCGAAGCGCCAGAATTCAGGTGCTGGCCAGTTCCGCTCGTACTCGACGAGCAGGCCGAAACCAGCAACGCCGCCGCGACGACCCCCATGACTACGCGTTTCATCAAGCCCCCTGTACGAAGTTGTCCGAATGTGTACCGCGTCCAGGTCACGCCGGCATCACGAGTTGTCCGAACGGCACAATGCGTGCCATGTCCCTGATCAGCCGAAGGTGTACCGCGTCCACGTCAACCCGGCGTCATGCGTAGTCCAGATCGTGGCGCCGCTCTCGGACAGTGCCCGGCCGACCGTCGCAGACTCGAACCCGATCCACTGCGCACCGATCGGCGTGGATGCCCCACCCGCGAGCCGACTGAAGCTCGATCCGCCGTCGACACTGCGATACACACCACCGGCGTCGGCAGCGATGACGACCTGCGCCGACGCGGCACCGATCGCCGAGATAGGGCCGGCACCTACCCGGGTCAGTGCCTCGCTGCTACCGGGCGCGAACGCCGACATTACTGATGGCGCGGTGCTGGTGAACGCGAGACCGTTCTGGGCGGCGCGAGGAGTACACAGCACTGTGACCGATCCGTCTGCGGCCGTCGTCAGCGCGCTGCTGTCGACCTCATTGCCCGCCGCGCCGCCACCGGTCTGCGGGCAAGGCTCACCGCGAGCTGTCCAGCTTCTCCCGTCGTTACTGGAGACGTATACCCCGGTGGTCTCACTCGACGCGCCGCCGGCCGCGTTGGCGAAGACGGCGAGCACTGCGCTCTGACCGGTCCGGCTGAGCGCGACACCGGTGCTCGCACCGCCACTGGTCGCGAGCAGCGGGACGTCATGCCAGCTCGCGCTGCCGATACCGGCCGTCCGGATCGTGTACGTGCAGCCCGGGGGCTCACAGCCCGCGATGGTGGTGACGACCCGGATGACGTTGTTGTCCAGGGTCTCCAGGGCGACCGCGCCGCCGCTTTGTCGGGTCCAACTTCGCCCGCCGTCAGTCGTCATGAACAGTGCAGAAGACCCGAACGCGTATCCGATCTTGCTGGTGGCAAATCGGATCCCGCGGATGCATGGGTCCGCGCATCCGAGCAGCGGCACGTTCGCACCCGCTGGCTGCGGCATGCTGTGCCAGGTCGTCCCGCCGTCAATTGTCTGCACCATCGCCGCGCAGGGCCGGACCGGACCGCTGAGACAGTCCGCGGTGCCGAGTGCCCAGCCCTCGTCCTGGCTCACGAAACTCAGATCTATTACCCGAAAGTCATGCAACCCGACTGTGTTTGCGACGATCGGGCCTGCTGGGTTGGTGGTCAGCGCCGGCGTGGTCGGCGTCTGAGTCGGTGCCGTCGTCGGTGTAGTCGGCATGGACGTGCTGGCTGAGGCTGCCGGTGGGACCGGGTTCGGCCGGTCGACCACATGGTGTGCCGAGTTGATGCCCACGACGGTCACGGCGACGGCGGCGACCGCTGCAGCTGAGGCGAGCGGCAGCGTCCAGGTCCGCCACTGGCGCCGGCGGCTTCCGACGCGCATGGGGTGGCCGGCCTCGGCGATGATCTGCTCGGCCAGTTGTTCGCCGGACGGGGCCCGCAGCGCGTGATCGTGCAGGCTGGCCCGCAGCGCGGACTCCATGTCGTGGTGGTCGTTCATGCGTACCTCCTCCGCTCGCT